>JBEGJG010000093.1:0-7747 GCA_041184705.1 Candidatus Eiseniibacteriota bacterium | reverse complement strand
CGCGTTCGCGGGCGGCGAGCGAACCGTCCTCGAGTGGTGGCCCGGCTTCCCCTCGCAGCCGTTCACGCTGGCGGTCGACCGGCTCTCGGCGCCGTTCGTGCTGCTGATCGGGCTCGTCTCGGCATCGGCCTTCGCGGCCGGTCACGAACCCCACGACGGTGCGGGCGCGCGGGCGCGCCTCGCGCTGCAGGCCGCGTTCACCCTCGCCATGCTCGCGGTCGCGTCGGCCCGCCACACGCTGCTGTTCCTGTTCGCATGGGAGGGCATGACCCTGCTCTCGGCTCTGCTCGTCGCGCACCAGGCGGGTCACACGCGGGCGCGCGGGGCGGTGTTCTCGTACCTCGCGCTGTCGCACGTCGGCACGGCCTGCGTCGCGACCGCACTGCTCACGCTCTCGGCCCGCGTCGGCGGGTTCGGGCTCGACGCGATCGCCACCGCGCACGCGCAGTCCCCTCCCGCCGACTCGGCGTTCCTCGTCTGGCTGCTCACGGTCGGGTTCACGGTCAAGCTCGGCGTGCTGCCGCTCCACGTCTGGTTGCCGCGCGCGCATCCCGAGGCCCCCGCCCCCGTCTCGGCCGCACTCTCCGGGGCCATGGTCCCGCTCGGGCTCTACGGGTTGCTGCGCTTCGCGTGGGAGTCGCCCGGCGCGCCGCCCGCGGGTTGGGGCACCGTGCTGCTCATCGCGGGCACGGCCACCGCACTCGCGGGTGCGCTGTACGCCGCGGTCGAGGACGACGCGAAGCGACTGCTGGCGTGGTCCACGGTCAAGCACTCGGGTGTGCTCACGCTCGCGACCGGGCTCGGGGCGTTGCTGCTCGAGGCCGGGCGCGCCGACCTCGCCGGGCTCGCGCTGTCGGCGGCGTTCGTGCACGTGGTCGGGCACGGACTCGCGAAGGGTGCGGCATTCCTCGGCTACGGGACGGTGGTGCACGCCGTCGGGGCGCGCGAGCTCGACGCCATGGGCGGACTCGCGCGTCGCATGCCCGACACCGCGGGAGCAGCGCTGCTCGCCACGCTGGCGCTCGCGGGCCTGCCGTTGTTCTCGTGCTTCGCGGGCGAGTGGTTGCTCGTGCAGACGCTGCTGCTCGGGTACTCGGCCGGGGCGGGTGAACTGCGATTGCTCGCGCCGTTCGCGATCGCCGGGCTCGCGCTCGCGGGCGCACTCGGACTCGCCGCCATGGTGAAGCTGTACGGCATCGCGTTCCTCGGTCGGGCGCGCACACCAGCCGCCGCGCAGGCCGTCGAGGCACCCGCGCGCGTCACACGCGCACTGCTCGTGACCTCGTGCCTGCCGCTCGTCGCCGGCGTGGGCGCGCCGTGGGTCGCCGCCCTGCTCGCGCGTCCGGTCGCCGCGCTGCTGCCGGGGTTCGACTCGGCCCCCCTGTCGCGCACGGCGGGGCTGCTCCTCGTGCCCGCGGGCCTCGCGCCTTCCAGCGTCTCACCGTTCCTCGTCCTGCTGCTGGGCACCGCACTCGCGCTCCTCGCGATCCGCGTGCTCGGACCCCGCTCGCGCACCGAACGGACCGCTCCGTCGTGGGCCTGCGGTGGCACGCTCGAACCGAACATGCAGTACTCGTCGCACGCCTTCACGCGTCCGCTTCGTGTGGTGTTCGAGCCCGTCCTGCGCCCCGAGAGCGAGGTCGAATCCGTCGGCGAGGGCTCGCCCTACCACGGTCGCCGCGTGCGGCACCGGGCCGCGCTGCCGTCTCGCATCGAGCGCGCAATCTACGTCCCACTCGTCCACGCGCTCGTCACGCTCGCCACGCGACTCCGTCGGTTCCAGACCGGACACCTCCACCTGCACCTCGCCTGGCTGCTCGCCACGCTGGTCGCACTGCTGCTCTGGGGGCGACACGAATGATGGACCTCCTCGTGGTGATCGCGCAGACCGTGCTCGTCGCGCTGCTCGCGCCGGTGTGGGCGGGTGCGGTGAGCGTGGTCCGAGCGCGCCTGCAGGGTCGTCGGGGGGCGCCCCTGCTGCAGCGCTGGCGCGACCTGCGGAAACTCGCCGGCAAGGAGACCGTGTGGTCCGAGGACGCTTCCCCGCTCGCGCGGGTCGTCCCCACCGCGGTGCTGGGGGCCACGTTCGTCGCCGCCGCACTCGTGCCCGTGCTCTCGACCGCGCCCGGGCTCGGGTTCGCGGGCGACCTGTTGCTGCTCGTGGCCCTGCTCGCGATCGTCCGCGTGCTGCTGTCGCTGCTCGCGCTCGAGGCGGGGACCGCGTTCGGCGGCATGGCCGCGAGCCGTCATCTCATGCTGGCCGCGCTCGCCGAACCCGCGCTGCTGCTCAGCCTGCTCACCCTGGCGATCGCTCCCGGCAGCACGCAACTCGCCGACATCGCGCGCACGGTCGCGGCGGCACCGCTGAGCTGGCTGTCCCCTGCGCACCTGCTGGCGGCGACCGCGATGGGGTTCGTGGTGCTGGCCGAGATCGGGCGCGTCCCGGTGGACAACCCGGTCACGCACCTCGAGCTCACCATGGTGCACGAGGGCCTCGTGCTCGACGTCTCGGGCCCGCCGCTCGCGCACCTCGAATGGGCCTCGCACGTGCGCACGCTCGTTCTGCTCACGCTGCTCACCAACCTGTTCGTGCCGTGGGGCCTCGCACCCGCGGGTGCGGGCTGGGGCGCGCTCGGCCTCGCGCTCCTCGCGTGGCTGGCCAAGCTCGGCGTGCTCGCCGTCGTGATCGCGGTGATCGAGTCCGTCACCGCACGCATGCGGCTGTTCCGGGTCCCGGAGTTCCTCGGCATGGCGTTCCTGCTCGCGCTGCTCGCACTCACCACCGATTCGTTGCTGCGCGGATGAACGTCCTGACCGGCTGGCTCCCGCAGAGCAACACCGTGAACCTGCTCGCGGGCGCGTTCCTGCTCACCGCGCTGCTCATCGTCACTCGTCGCCGTCCGCTCGAGGTCGTGACCGCGCTGCGCGTCAACGCCATCGCGCTCGCCCTCATCGCGCTCACGGTCGCGCTCGCGACCGGGGCCTGGCACATCGGTCTGTCGGCGGGCCTCTCGCTCGTCATCAAGGCCGGCGTCATCCCGTGGCTGCTCGCGGGCCGGGCGCGCCGCATGACGCGCGAGGTGCGCACCCGCGTCTCGATCCCCACGGGAGCGTTGCTGTGCGGAGCCCTGGTGGTGCTGGCGTTCAGCCAGACGCGCGAGCTCTTCGGCCAGCGTGCCGACATCCTCGCGGCCTGCCTGCCCGTCTCGGTGGCGGTCACGCTCATCGGACTGTTCGTCATGGTCACGCGCACGCAGGCGCTCATGCAGGTCGTGGGGCTGGTGCTGCTCGAGAACGCCATCTTCCTCGCCGCGGTCTCGCTCACGTACGGCATGCCGCTCGTCGTCGAGGCGGGTGTGCTGCTCGACCTGCTCGCGGGCGTCACCGTGCTGGGTCTGTTCGTGCGACGGCTCGAGGACGCGCTCGGCGAGGCCGACACCGAACGCCTCACGGAGTTGCGCGGATGACGGCGCTCTGGGTGCTGGCCCCGGTGCTGCTGCCCGCGCTCGCGGCGGGCGCGTGCCTGCTGTTGCGACACCGCTCCGCCATGCCGCGCGTGGCGCTCGCGGGTGCCGTGTCGGGTGCGGTCGCCGCGTTCGCGCTCGCGATGCGTGCGGTCGGTGGCGGACCGTTCGTGACCGCGGCGGGCTGGCTGCACGCGGACGGGCTGTCGGCGTTGGTGTCCGTGATCGGCGGCGGTGTGCTCGTGGCCACACTCCTGCATGCGCGCTCGTACCTCGCCGTGCTGCCCGCGCTCGAGCCCGGCGATGGAGGCTGGGCCCCGGGCCGCTGGGAAGCCACCATGTTGGGGCTCGCGGCGTGCGTGCAACTGTCGGCCGTGTCGAACAACCTCGGCCTGCTGTGGATCGCGCTCGAGGGCGCCACGCTCGCCTCCGCGGTGCTCGTCGGCTACTACCGCCGCACCGACGCACTCGAGGCGGCATGGAAGTACCTGTTGCTGTGCTCGGTCGGCATCGCACTCGCGTTGTTCGCCACCGTGCTGCTGCACTACGCCGCGGTCTCGCGCATCGGCGAGGTGGGCGGCGGACTCGAGTGGACCACGCTGCGCGACGCGGCGGCGGCGCTCGACCCGCGGTTCGTGCGACTGGCGTTCCTGTTCGCCTTGGTGGGATGGGGCGCCAAGATCGGCCTGGCGCCCATGCACGCATGGGTGCCCGACGCCTACGGGCGCGCGCCCGCGCCCGCCTCGGCCCTGCTCTCGACCGCGGTCACCGCGGCGGGCGTGGCCGCACTGCTGCGCTTCGCCACCGTCGCGCGCACCGCATTGGGCCCCGAGTGGCCCGAGCGCTGGCTCGCGTTGTTCGGGGTGGTGTCGGTGGTGGTGGCGGTGCCGTTCCTCGTCGCGCAGAGCGAGTACAAGCGCCTGCTCGCGTGGTCGAGCGTCAAGCACACGGGGCTCGTCGTGCTCGCGGCCGGACTCGGCACGCCGCTCGCGTTGTTCGGCGGCCTGCTGCACCTGCTCTCGCAGTCGGCCGCCAAGTCGCTCGGGTTCATGCTCGGCGGCCACCTGCTTCGCGCGTCGGGCTCGCATCGCCTCGACCACTGCCAGGGCGTGCTCGCGGCCGATCGCGGACTCGGTACGCTACTGCTCGTGACGGGCATCGGTCTCACGGGACTGCCGCCCTCGGCCACGTTCCTGTCGCAATGGCTCACGCTGGCCGGCGGGTTCACCGGTCCGCGCCCGGTCTTCGCGGCGGTCGCGCTGATCGCGCTCGCAGCCGGGTTCCTCGGACTCGTGTTCCACTGGGTCTGCATGCTCACCGGTCCGGCCCGCGAGGGCTTCACCGACGCGATGCCGCGCTCCGCACGCGCGCCGCTCTGGGCCATGGCGGTCGTGCTCGTCGCGCTCGGGGTCTGGCTGCCCGCTCCCGTGCGTGCGCTCCTCGAGAGCGCGGTGCAGGCGGTGCGCCCATGAGCTTCGAGGTGGACGACGTCATGTTCCCGCTCGACCGCGCGCTACGGGGCATCCGCGAGCGGTTCGCGGACGCGGTCATCGACGCCGATCGCATCAGCCTGCGCGAACGCACGGTGGTCGTGCCCTCCGACCGACTCGCCGAGGTCGCGGCCGCGGTGGCGAACGAATGGGGCGGGTTGTTCCTACAGGTGTTCGCGCTCGACGAGCGCGAAGCCCACGGACGGTTCCGTCTGCACACCTCGTTCAGCATGGCGCCCGAGGACGCGGTGCTCACGCTCATCGCCGCCGTGCCCGGCGACGCGCCACGCTACCCCGCGATCGGGGCACGTCTGCCCGCAGCCGTCTGGTGCGAACGCGAACTGCGCGACCTCACCGGGGTCGTGCCCGAAGGCCTTCCCGATCCGCGCCCGCTCATCGCGCACGACGGCTGGCCCGCGGACATGCACCCGCTGCGCAAGGACTTCACGCTCCCCGCATCCGTGTCGTGGGCGCCCCGCTTCCGCGTGCCGCCCGTGGAGGGCGAGGGCGTGTTCGAGATCCCCGTGGGTCCGATCCACGCCGGCACGATCGAGCCCGGCCACTTCCGCATCGCGAGCACGGGCGAATCGGTGCTCGCACTCGATGTGCGGCTCGGCTGGTCGTGGCGAGCGCTCGAGAAGCTCGCCGAGGGCGCGACCTCGCAGCGCGGGCTCGAGATCGCCGAACGTCTGTGCGGCTCGTGCGCGTTCTCGCACGCGCTGGCGTGGTGTCGTGCGATCGAGGAGCTGAGCGGCGCCCCGGTCCCGCCACGCGGACGCGCGTTGCGCACGGTCGCCGCCGAACTCGAACGCATCACCAGCCACCTCGGCGATCTCGCGGGGCTCGCGAACGATTGCGCGTACGTGGTCGGGGCCGCGTCGTTCCAGCGCTGGAAGGAGGTCGTGCACGAACTCGCCGACGCCCTGTTCGGCCACCGCTGGCTGCGCGGCGTGTGCGTTCCGGGCGGCGTGCGCGTGGACCTGGACGACACCCAGCAGCAGTGGATGCGTCAGGTCGTGGGCGAGATCCGCGCCGGCGTGAGCACCACGGTGGCCTCGACATTGGCCAACGACGCGGTGCTCGACCGTCTCGTGGGGACCGGCGTGCTGTCCCCCGAGGCGGCCCGCGATCTCGGCACGACCGGCCCCGCCGCACGCGCCAGCGGTCTCACACTCGACGTTCGTCGCGACCACGCATACGGGTTCTACAAGGAACTCGACTTCCAGGTCGTCCACCGCACCGCGGGCGACGCGCGTGCACGATTCGAGGTGCGCGCCGACGAGATCCAGGAGTCGCTCAACCTCATCGAGCAGCTCGTGCACCGCATGCCGGGCGGGCCGCTCGTGCAGCACCTCGGCCCCCTGCCATCGGGCACGTGGGGGTTCGCGATGGTGGAGTCCCCGCGCGGGTTGTCGTCGCACTGGTTGCGCTTCGACGAGCGCGGTCGCGTGAGCGACTGGCGGGTGCGGTCGGCCTCGCATGCGTTGTGGCCCGCGGTCGCGCAGGCCATGCAGGGCGACATCGTTCCCGACTTCCCGCTCGTCAACAAGAGCTTCAACCTGTGCTACGCGTGCTGCGACAAGTGACCCGCCGCCCCGGGAGACGCCCATGATCGAGATCCTCAAGGACCCGCTGCGGACCGGCCCGCTCTCGGGTCGCGCCCCGCTCGTCGTCCCGACCGGACTGCCGCGTCCGGTGCGCGAGCACGTCGGCGACCTCGAGGTGACGGGCGAGGCGTTGCGCGAGGCCGTGCAACGGTTGTTCGGGGGCTCGCTCCGCCTGCGCGTGCTCGGCGCGGGTTCGTGCAACGCATGCGAGGGCGAGCTGGCCGCGCTGCTCAACCCGTTCCACGACGTGCAGCGCTTCGGCGTGGACCTCGTGGCCTCCCCGCGTCACGCCGACGGCCTGCTCGTGACCGGCCCCGTGACGCGTCACCTCGAGGAGGCCGTGCTGCGCACCGACGACGCCACGCCGCGGCCGCGACTCGTCATCGCGATCGGCGATTGCGCCTGCGACGGCGGGTTCTGCCGCGACTCGTTCGCGACGCGCGGGGGTGCGGCGAACGTGCTCGCGGTGGACGTGCGCATCCCCGGCTGCCCACCGCGGCCTTCCGCGATCGTCGAAGGCCTGCTCACGGCCATCGGCCGTGCCACGGTGCGGGCCGCCGCGCGTCCCTGAGCGACGCCTCAGCCCTTGCGGCTGGCGATCTCGCGAGCGCGCTGCTCGCGACGCGCCTCGGCCCGGCCGCGTGCGTAACCCCACTGGTAGGTGAGCATCACTGCGATCGCGTGCACCACCCACCAACCCGACTTCAGGAACTCGAGACCTTCCGGCAGATGCATGTCGTCCTCCGTGGCGGGTCCTGGAGCAGCGGCCCGGGTCAGTCGCGCGCGCCGAGCGAGCGCAGGAAGTCGCGGTCGGCCTCCAACACCACCGACAGGTCGATCCCGGCGGGCTCCTGCCAGCGCGCGTCGTTCACCTCGGCACTCAACGTGAACGCGTGCGAGTCCAGCGTGCAGTGCACGAACTCGATCTCGACCCGCGTACCGTGCGCGTAGTCGTGCTGCACGGCGTGCAGACGCTCGATCGGCGTCGCGTTCACACCCAACTCCTCGCGCACCTCGCGCACCACCGCTTCTTCGGCGGTCTCGCCGGGTTCGAGCTTGCCGCCCGGGAACTCCCACTGCAGTCCCAGGGCACCGCCGGGAGCACGTTGCGTGAGCAGCAGGCGCGGGCCGTCCCACACCACCGCGGCCACCACACGGATGCGACGGGCGACGGTCACGCGTGGGG
>JBEGJG010000092.1:0-8023 GCA_041184705.1 Candidatus Eiseniibacteriota bacterium | reverse complement strand
ATCCCGCGTTTCGGGCGGCTCGGCTCGACCCGGTGGCCTCCCTGCGGAACGAGTGACGGGACAGGGCGGCCCCGCGGGGTGCGTGGTATCGTCCCCGCCGCCCATGAGCCCCAAGACCCCGTCGCGTTCCGTGCCCAAGCCCGACCCTCGCGCCCTCCAGGACATCGTCATCCGGGGTGCGCGTGAGCACAACCTGCAGGATGTGAGTCTGCGGTTGCCGCGTCAGAGTCTGGTCGTGCTCACCGGCGTCTCGGGTTCGGGCAAGTCCTCGCTGGCGTTCGACACGCTCTACGCCGAGGGACAGCGCCGCTACGTCGAGTCGCTGTCGGCCTACGCGCGACAGTTCCTCGGGCAGATGGAGAAGCCCGACGTGGACTCCATCGAGGGGCTCTCGCCGGCCATCGCCATCGAGCAGCGCGGGGCGGGCTCCAATCCGCGCTCCACCGTGGCCACCATCACCGAGGTGTACGATTACCTCCGGTTGCTCTTCTCACGCTTGGGTGCGCGACATTGCCCCGAATGCGACACGCCGCTCGCGCGCCGCAGCGTGCAGGAGATGACCGACCAGTTGCTCGAGCAGGCCGACGGGGACCGCATCGCGGTGCTGGCCCCGGTCGTGCGCGGTCGCAAGGGCGAGTACCGAAAGGAACTCGAGGCCTGGCACCGGCAGGGCTACCTGCGCGCCCGCATCGACGGCGCGGTGGTGGAACTCGAGACCCCGCCCAAGCTCGCGCGCCACAAGCGGCACGACATCGAGGTCGTGGTGGACCGGCTGCGGGTCGAGACCGAGAACCGCGCCCGCCTCACCGAGGCGCTCGAGGCCGGCGTCCGGCTCTCCGGTGGTCTCATCACGATCGCCCGTGACGACCGCGAGGACCTGGTCATGAGCGTCGGGGCGACCTGCCCCAAGTGCGGCACCGCGGTGGACGATCTGGAACCGCGGCACTTCTCGTTCAACTCGCCCTACGGCGCCTGTGGCTCGTGCGACGGACTGGGCACGCTGCTGCGCGTGGACCCCGAACGCGTCGTGCCCGACCCTTCGCTGACGCTCGCCGAGGGGGCGCTCGAGGCGATGGGCGACGCCGAGGGCACGTGGACCGCAGGTACGCTCAAGGCGCTCTCGAAGTCGTTCGGCATCCCGCTCGACGTGCCGTGGCGCAAGCTGCCGGCGAAGGCGAGACAGCTGGTGCTGTACGGGGCCGGCGACGAGGCCGTGAAGTTCACCTATCGCACGAGCAAGGGCTCGGTCTTCGCGCACCAGTCCACCTGGAAGGGCGTGATCCCCGACCTCGAGCGCCGCTACCGCGCCACGAACAGCGAGGCGGTGCGCCGCGACATCGGTGCGCTCATGAATCCCACGCCGTGCCCGGATTGCGGTGGCAAGCGTCTCAAGCGCGCCTCGCTGGCGGTGCGCGTGGCCGGCCGCGACATCGGGGACTGGTGCGCGCTCTCGGTGTCGAAGGCGCGCGCGGCGGCCGAGGGGCTCGCGTACACCGGCGGGCAGGGGGCGATCGCGGCCCCGATCGTGAAGGAGATCCGGTCGCGACTGGGCTTCCTCGAGGACGTGGGGCTGGGCTACCTCACGCTCGCGCGCATGGCCGGCACGCTCGCCGGTGGCGAGGCGCAGCGCATCCGGCTCGCGACGCAGATCGGTTCGCAGCTCACGGGCGTGCTCTACATCCTCGACGAGCCCTCGATCGGATTGCACCACCGCGACAACCGCAAACTGCTCGCTACGCTCCAGCACCTGCGTGACCTCGGCAACACGGTCGTCGTGGTCGAGCACGACGAGGACACCATGCGCGCGGCCGACTGGCTCGTGGACCTGGGCCCCGGGGCCGGTCGCCATGGTGGGCGCGTGGTCTCCGCCGGCACGCCCGCCGAGGTCATGCGCGATCCTGAGTCGCTGACCGGTCGCTACCTGTCGGGCAAGGCCCGCATCGAGGTGCCTCGCACGCGGCGTCCCGGCAACGGCAAGCGTCTCGAGGTGATCGGGGCGACCGAGCACAACCTGAAGGGCGTGGACGCGGCCATCCCGCTCGGCACGCTCACCTGCGTGACCGGTGTCTCGGGCTCGGGCAAGAGCACGCTCGTCAACGACATCCTGCTCGCCGCACTCGAACGGGCGCTGGTCCCGAACTCCGTGTCCTCGCCGGGCGCCCACAAGACGTTGCGCGGGGTCGAGCACCTCGACAAGGTGGTCGCGATCGACCAGAGCCCCATCGGTCGCACGCCGCGATCGAACCCCGCCACGTACACCGGGGCCTTCACGCTCATCCGCGACCTGTTCGCGCAGCTGCCCGAGGCGAAGGTGCGCGGCTACGGTCCGGGACGGTTCTCGTTCAACGTCAAGGGCGGTCGGTGCGAGGCCTGCGAGGGAGACGGTGCCCGCCGCATCGAGATGCACTTCCTGCCCGACGTGTTCGTGAAGTGCGACACCTGCCACGGTCGGCGCTACAACCGCGACACGCTCGAGGTGCCGTACCGTGGTCGGTCCATCGCCGACGTGCTCGAGATGACGGTGGAGGAGGCCCTCGACTTCCTCGGCGCGATCCCGACCCTGCGCCGCAAGCTCGAGACCCTGCGCGACGTGGGCCTGGGCTATATTCACCTCGGTCAGTCGGCGACCACGCTCTCGGGCGGGGAGGCGCAGCGCGTCAAGTTGGCCTCCGAGCTCTCGCGCGTCGCCACCGGCCGCACGCTCTACGTTCTCGACGAACCCACCACGGGACTGCACTTCGAGGACGTCCGCGTGCTGCTCGGGGTGCTGCAGGCTCTGGTCGAGCGCGGGAACACCGTGCTCGTCATCGAGCACCACCTCGACATCATCAAGAGCGCGGATTGGTTGATCGACCTGGGCCCCGAAGGGGGCGATCACGGAGGCACCGTGGTCGCCGCGGGGACCCCCGAGGCGCTGGCGCGCGCCAAGGGGTCGCACACCGGTATCGCCCTGCGCCAGTTCCTGGAGCCCCGCTCATGAGCGCGACCGCCACCCTGCAGGACCGGACCACGAGGACCGCCACGATGAAGGCCATCGTCAAGACCACCGCCGCCCCGGGTGCCGAGGTGCGGGACGTGCCCGTGCCGACGCCCGGCACCGGTGAGGTGCTGCTGCGCGTGCTGCGCGCGGGCGTCTGCGGCACCGACCTCCACATCTGCAACTGGGACCGTTGGTCGCAGGGCCGCATCAAGCCGCCGGTCACGCTCGGTCACGAGTTCGTGGGTGAGGTGATCGAGCTGGGCCCGGGCACCACCGGCGTCTCGCTCGGCGACCGCGTCTCGTGCGAGAGCCACATCGTCTGCAACACCTGCATCGCCTGCCGCACGGGCAACGGGCACGTCTGCGAGAACACCCGCATCCTCGGCGTGGACGTGAACGGCGGGTTCGCGGAGTTCGTGGCGGTGCCCGCGGTCAACTGCTGGCGTGTCCCCGCGGGCATCCCCCTCGAGGTGGCCGCGGTCATGGAACCCTGCGGCAACGCCGTGCACACCGCGTTCGCGGGCAACCTCTCGGGCGCGAGCATCGCGGTCACCGGTTGCGGGCCCATCGGACTGTTCGCCATCGGCGTCGCCAAGGCGGCCGGAGCGGCGCACGTGTTCGCGAGCGACGTCTCGCCCTACCGTCTCGAACTGGCCCGCGCCATGAAGGCCGACGCGGTCGTGGACGTGCGCACCGAGAGCCTCGTGGACCGCGTGAAGGAACTCACGAACGGCCGCATGCTCGACGGCGTGCTCGAGATGAGCGGTCACCCGGGCGCGGTGCGCGACGGTCTCACCGCGCTGCGCATGGGCGGCCGCATGAGCATGCTGGGCCTGCCGACCGAACCGTTCGAGCTCGACTGGAACCGGCTCGTCATCTTCAAGGGCATCACGCTGCACGGCATCATCGGTCGTCGCATGTACGACACCTGGTTCCAGATGGACCAGTTGCTCGGTTCGGGCCGCCTCGACCTGCGTCCGGCCATCACCCACGTGATGCCCATGGAGCGTTTCGACGAGGCCATCTCGCTTCTGCGGGACGGTCGCGCCGGCAAGGTCGTGCTCGTGCCGTGGGGTCAGTCCGCCTAGAGCGGGAGGGAGGGATCGTGTTCGACACCATGCGTCCGGTGTTGCAGGCCGAGCTCGAGCGGATCCGTGAGGCCGGTCTGTGGAAGTCCGAGCGGATCATCACCTCGCCGATGGCTCCCGAGGTGACGCTCGAGGACGGTCGCCGCGTCCTCGTGTTCTGCGCCAACAACTACCTCGGGCTGTCGAGCCACCCGCGCGTCCTCGAGGCCGCGCATCGCGCACTCGACACGCACGGCTACGGGCTGTCGTCGGTCCGGTTCATCTGCGGCACTCAGGACCTTCACCGCGAGCTCGAGCGGCGCATCGCCGAGTTCACCGGCACCGAGGACGCGATCCTCTACGCCGCCTGCTTCGACGCCAACGGCGGCGTGTTCGAACCGCTGCTGGGCGAGGCCGACGCGATCATCTCCGATGAACTCAACCACGCCTCGATCATCGACGGCATCCGGTTGTGCAAGGCCAAGCGCTGGCGTTACCGCAACAACGACATGGCCGACCTCGAGCGCTGCCTCGTCGAGGCCGCCGCGGCCGGTTGTCCGCAGAAGCTCGTGGTCACCGATGGCGTCTTCTCCATGGACGGGACGGTCGCCGACATGCGTTCCATCGTCGAGCTGGCCGAACGCCACGGCGCCATGGTCATGACCGACGAATGCCACTCGCTCGGGTTCGTGGGGCGCACCGGGCGCGGGACGCCCGAGCTGCACGGCGTGCGCGGCCGCGTGGACATCATCACCGGCACGCTCGGGAAGGCGCTCGGCGGAGCCCTGGGCGGCTTCACCGCGGGCCGCGCCGAGATCGTCGCGCTGCTGCGTCAGCGTTCGCGCCCGTACCTGTTCTCGAACTCGCTGCCGCCCGCGGTGGTGGGCGCGAGCCTCGCGGTCTTCGACCTGCTCTCGGCGACCACCGAGCTGCGCGACCGGCTCGAGGCCAACACTCGACGGTTCCGCGCCGGGATGTCGGCGGCCGGCTTCGAGATCAAGCCCGGCGACCATCCCATCGTCCCGATCATGCTGTACGACGAGCGCCGTGCCCACGACCTCGCCGCGCGACTGCTCGACAAGGGCATCTACGTCATCGGTTTCTCGTACCCCGTGGTGCCCAAGGGCAAGGCGCGCATCCGCGTTCAGCTCTCGGCCGCCCACACCGACGCGCACATCGATCGCGCCATCGAGGCCTTCGCCGAAGCCGGACGCGAGCTGGGCATCCTCGGGGCCGGCGCCGCGCGCTGACCCCGCTCAGCCTTGCACGGTGCCGGGGGCGGGTCTAACTTCGCCCGTCGGCCCACTCAGGAGGAGTCCTTGGAACCCACCACGGCACTGCGCCGCACCCCCTTCCACGAGCACCATCGCGCCGCCGGCGCGAAGCTCGTCGAGTTCGCGGGCTTCGAGATGCCGGTGCGCTACACCGGTGACGTCCGCGAGCACCTCGCCGTCCGCAACGCGGTCGGCCTGTTCGACATCACCCACATGGGCGAGTTCGAGGTCCGCGGCGCCGAGGCCGCCGAGTGGCTCGATCGCATGGTGACCAATCACGTCGGCGGACTCGCGGTGGGGCAGGCGCTCTACACCCCCATGTGCCGCCCCGACGGCGGGATCGTGGACGACCTGCTGGTCTACCGTTACGCCGACCACTTCATGCTGGTCGTGAACGCGGCGAACCTGCGCAAGGACTTCGAGTGGCTGCACTCGCACCTGCCCGCGGGGGTGACGCTCGAGGACCGCTCCGACACCACGGCGCTGCTCGCCGTGCAGGGCCCGCGCGCCGCCGACGTGTTGCGCGGGAACGTGCCGGAGGCCGCGCTGGAACTCGGCTACTACCGGTTCACGACCGGGCCGTTGTTCGGTGTGCCCGCCACGATCTCGCGCACCGGCTACACGGGCGAGGACGGGTTCGAGCTGTACTTCGATCCGAAGGACGCGGACACGGTCTGGAACGGTCTCGTGACGGCCGGGACCGCGCACGGGCTCGAGCCCATCGGGCTCGGGGCGCGTGACACGCTGCGGCTCGAGATGGGCTACATGCTCTACGGCAACGACATCGACGACACGACCACGCCGCTCGAGGCCGGCCTCGGCTGGACGGTGAAGCTCGCGAAGGGTGAGTTCCACGGTCGCGAGGTGATGGTGCGCCAGAAGGCCGAGGGCCTCACGCGCAAGCTGGTCGGGTTCCAGCTCGAGGGGCGTCGCGTGCCGCGTCACGGCATGCGGATCCTCAGCGAGGGGCGCCCCGTCGGCGTGGTGGCCAGCGGGACCTTCAGCCCCAGTCTGGAGCGTCCGATCGGCATGGGCTACGTGGAGACGGCACTCGCCGCGATCGGCACGACGCTCGAGATCGAGGCGGGCAGTTCGACCCTGGCGGCGCGGGTGACCGCGCGGCCGTTCTACACCCGCGGCACGCACCGGTCGTGACCGCACGGAGGCGACGTGACCTTTCCCAGTGATCTGCGGTACACGCGCGAGCACGAGTGGGCTCGCGAGTCGGGTGGCATCGTGACGGTCGGCATCACCGGCTACGCGACCGACCAGTTGGGCGACGTGGTGTTCGTCGAACTTCCCGAGGTGGGGCGCAAGCTCGAATCGGGCAAGCCCTTCGGTGTGGTCGAGGCCGTGAAGACGGTGAGCGACCTGTACGCCCCGCTCGCCGGCGAGGTGGTCGAGGTCAACACCGCTCTCGGCGACGACCCGGCCGTGGTCAATCGCGACCCGTACGGCGAGGGTTGGATGGTGCGCATCAAGCTCGCCGACCCCGCGTCGTTCGCGGGCCTGCTCTCGAGCGACGACTACGCGAAGGTCGTCTCCGAGCAGCACTGAGCACTCGCATGACGCGCCTGGGGCGGGGCCGGGAAGCCACCGGCTCCGCCCATCGCGTTCCCGGGGTCGCATGAGGGCCCGCCCCGCGCTGTGGCTCGATGGCGGACACAGCCCCGCCTTCAACATGGCGCGCGACGCCGCCCTGCTCGACGCCTGCGAGGCCGGCCGCGTCGGCGTGGTGTTGCGACTGTTCCGTTTCGCGCCCCCCGGCATCACGCTCGGTCGTGCGCAGCTCGCCGCCCACGGGAGGGAGGGCGATCTGGCACGACGAGGAGTGGACGTTCTCGCTCGTGACACCGCTCGCAACCGGCAGCTGGGCCGAGCGCCCCGCCGACGCCTATGCCCGAACCGGCCGACTACTGGCCGACGCCCTGCGGCTCATGGGGGTCCCCGTCTCGCTCGCCCCCGGCACCCCGCGCGGGGTCGGAGCCCCGCGAGCGACGGTCGGCGCGGCGCCACCGTGCTTCGCCTCGACCGCCCGCCACGAACTGGTGATCGAGGGCCGCAAACTGGCCGGCATCGCGCAACGCGTCCGAGGCACCACGCTGCTGCAGCAGGGCAGTCTGTTGGTCGGTGGTTCTCATGTCCGGCTGGCCGACTACGTCGCGATCCCGGAGAGTGAGCGGGAGGGACTGCGCTCGGCGATGAGCGCGGGCTCGACCGACGCGAGCGCCTGGTTGGGGGAGGATCGCTCGCTGCGTCGTCTCGCGGATGCGATCGAGACGTCCTGGCCCGAAGCCGAGCGCTGGTCGGCCGACGGCCCGTTCGGGCCGTCCCTATACTCGACGGCCACCGGCGTGCCCGTGCGCACGCGAATCCCCGGATCGGAGGTCCTCGATGCGTCTGCCCGCGTTGGCCGTCTCGCTCGCGCTGTGCCTCGCCCTCGTGTCGTCCGGTTGCGGCGAGCGCCGCACCCGTGAGGCCTGGGTGGACCGCAACCCGGCCCCCGAGGAGCCCATGACGGTGACGATGGACGAGCCCGGCACGCACGGCGGGCGGTTCGTCGTGGGGGCGACCTCGAGCCCCAAGACGTTCAATCCGATCATGGCCAACGCGGGCAGACGCATCGAGGACCTCCGATCCGGGGATTCGCGTGCGCACGGGCACGCCGGTGGCCGTCGAGTATAGGGACGGCCCGAACGGGC
>JBEGJG010000091.1:0-12295 GCA_041184705.1 Candidatus Eiseniibacteriota bacterium | reverse complement strand
GGGACTTAGGGACGGGGGCCTCGATTGTAGCGCATGGGGTGGTCCCGCCCGAGGGATCCCGGCCCGCTGGCGGCTGGCTCCACGGGCGGGCTAGACTGCCCGGCCCATGGCGATCCCCGACGAGAACGAGGTCCGCAAGCTGGTGCGTCAGGCGGTCGAGCGCGCGCTCGGCCCCGAACCCGGTGCGCCCGCGGCCGCGCCCTCGGCCCCCGCGGGGCGTCCGGTCTCGCCGCGTCGTGTCGCGATCGGCGCCGACCACGGCGGCTTCGCGCTCAAGGAGATCCTCAAGCGCGCCATCGTCGAGGACCTCGGGTGGGAGGTGCACGACTGCGGCACGCACTCCACCGACGCCGTGGACTATCCCGACCTCGCGGCCGCGGTCGCGCGCGAGGTGGCCACGGGTCGCGCGGCGCGCGGCATCGTGGTGGACGCGGCCGGCATCGGGTCCACCATGGCCGCCAACAAGGTCGCGGGCGTGCGCTGCGCGCTCTGCCACGACGACGCCACCGTGCTCAACGCGCGCGAACACAACGACGCCAACGTGCTCGCGCTGGGCGCTCGCGTGGTGCATCGCGGTGCGGCGGTGCGCATGGTGCGACTGTTCCTCACGACCGATTTCGCGGGCGGCCGCCACGAGCGCCGCGTGCACAAGATCATGGCCCTGGAGGTTCCCCGGTGAAGCTCTCGCTCGACGTCATCCGCCGCCTGCCCAAGGCGGAGCTGCACTGCCATCTCGACGGCAGCCTGCGTCCGCGCACGGTGCTGGAGTTGGCGCAGGAGCAGGGCGTGAAGCTGCCCACCACCAACCTCACGCGTCTCACGCGTCTCATGCAGGCGGGCAAGCGCACGCGCAACCTCGCCGACTACCTGCGCATCTTCGACATCACGCTGTCGGTGATGCAGCAGAAGGAGGCGCTCTACCGCACCGCGTACGAGCTCGTCGAGGACTGCGCCGAGGAGCACGTGCGGCACGTCGAGGTGCGCTACTCGCCCATCCTGCACCGCAAGAAGCGCCTGCCGTTCGAGGACATCGTGGACCCGGTCATCGCGGGCCTGCGCGACGCGGGGGCCAAGTACGACGTCTCGACCGGCGTGATCATCTGCGGCATCCGCAGCATGGGGCCCAAGGTGTCCATGGAGCTGGCGGAGTTGGCGGTGGCCTACAAGGGCCGCGGCGTGCTGGCGTTCGACCTCGCCGGCCAGGAGAAGGACTACCCGGCCAAGGCGCATCGCGAGGCGTTCCAGCTCATCCTGAAGCACAACATCAACAGCACGGTGCACGGCGGCGAGGCGTTCGGCGCGCCCAGCATCGCGCAGGCGCTGCACCACTGCGGCGCGCATCGCATCGGGCACGGCACGCGGCTCAAGGAGGATCCGGATCTCCTGCGCTACGTGCGCGACCACCGCATCCCGCTCGAGATGTGCCTGTCGTCGAACATCCAGACGCGCGCCGTGAAGCGCATCCAGGACCATCCGTGCGGCGAGTACTTCCGTCAGGGCCTGCGCGTGACGCTGAACACCGACAACCGCCTCATGTCGGCGACCACCGTGAGCGAGGAGATCGCGCTCGCGGCGCGGGCGTTCAGGTTCTCGCCCTACGAGCTCAAGCGCATCGTGCTCAACGGGTTCAAGAGCGCGTTCATGCCGTACCCGCAGAAGGCGCGCATGCTGCGCGAGGTGAACCTCGAGATCGACCGGGTGTTCATGGACGCGTTCCCGGCCGAGTACGACCTGCGCGGCAGCTACTGACGCGCGGTCGTGCCCTCGCCGCCGTCACCGAACGGCGGGGCGATGGAGTCCCCGGTCGTGTACGTCCAGCGGAAGGTGTCGCGCCGGAGCGCGCCCTTCTCCATGCGGATCCCGCCCGAGTACACCACGGTGTAGGGCGTGTGTCCGCGCAGCGGAGCCGACGGGATGAAGTACGCCTTGGCGAGCCGCCCGGGCACCGAGGGCACCTGCGGGCCGAACCGGAACGCGTAGTCCGTGGCCGGGAACGGCTGCGTGTAGTGGATGTACGCGTTACGCGCGGCGTAGCGCAGCGTGCCGGGGACCTCGACGCCGTTGGGGCCGAGCACGCGCACGCTGGTGACCTCGATGCGCGAGGAGTCCACGTCGTCGCGGAACACGATCGAGTCGATCGAGTTGACCGCCCACGCCCACGGCTGGCCGAGGTCGGCGGGGGCGGTGCCCAGCGGTCCGACCGACTCCACCAGCAGTTCGGCGTCCACGCCGGGGGCGGTGGGCTCGTTCGAGCACGACGCGGCCACGGCGACGAGCACGGCGAACAGCGGGAGCAGGATCCGGCGCGGGGCCATGACGGTTTCCTCGGGAGGGCGGCGATCGGGGCGCTACGGGGCCGGGACTCTAGCGACACGGGAGAACGGGGCGCAAGCCTCCGGGTTGCGGGGCGCACGCGTTGCGCTAATCTGCCAGCCCCCGTCCCCGGAGGTCGTTCCGCATGCGTTCGTTCCCGTTCCTCGCACTCGTCGTCCTGACCGCGCTGGCGGCCTCGTCCGCGCATGCCTCGAAGCTGCGCCGCGAGAACCTTCAGCTGCAGGTCGAGGGGTTGGGGTTCGCGCCGTCCGGTTCGCTCGCCGCACAGGGTGGGGCCGCGCTCTCGGATCTGGTCGGGATGGGTCCCGGTTACGCGCTCGGGGCCACGCTGGGGGTACGCCCGTCGCTCGCGGTGGGGGCGCGGATGCTGTACTTCGGCGCCTCCACGCAGGGGACCTACACGTTCGTGGACGAGGCTGCGCCCGGTGGGGTCGGCCCGTTCCCCCAGGAGCGCAAGCT
The DNA here is from genome assembly GCA_041184705.1 of Candidatus Eiseniibacteriota bacterium. Classification (GTDB taxonomy): domain Bacteria; phylum Eisenbacteria; class RBG-16-71-46; order RBG-16-71-46; family RBG-16-71-46; genus JAIOPA01. The sequence continues at coordinate 9,502 of JBEGJG010000091.1, read as the reverse complement.
GCGCGTCACCACCGTGTACGGCCTGCTCCAGTACCGCCGTGCGCTCGGGGACCGCGCGCTGTGGTCGCTCGAGGCCGGCGGCGGCGTGTCGCAGTCGCGCGAGCGTCTGGTGCTCAGCGGGACCACGACCGAACAGGCCAGCGCGGTGGGCGTGCAGCTCGACCCCACCTACGCGCTCGGCGCCGGGCTGGCGTGGAAGGCGTTCGGCAACACCGCGCTCACACTGGACGGACGCTGGATCGGCACCCTCACCGGCGACGGTGCGGTGTGGGCCGACGGGGACTCGCCCCGCTACCTGATCGCTTCGGTGGGGCTTCGCTACCCGCACGACTCGAACTGACGCGCGGGGGATAGCGGTGGGTCCGGGGCGCTCCTGAGGGGGCGCCCGTTCTCTTGATGGGGTTTGACTCAAAGCAGTCTCCCCTCGGAGACCGCCCTGCATCATCGAAGGTCCTCCGAAGGTTGTGCTTCGAAGATTGTTGCTGCCCCCGATCGCCCCTGCAGAGGGCTGGATCCGGTCGGCCAAGTCCTTGTTCCTGCATACGGGAGGGGCGCACCTCGGGTCGTCGAAAGCCCCGCCAACAATCTTCGAAGCACAACCTAAATGCTTGCGATTGCGTCCGTCCGCCATCCCGCCCGCATCCGGACGAACGCCCCTCGTGGTGGCTTGACCCGTCCGAAGCCCCGACCTACCTTGCCCCTCCACCTCATGCGCCCGATCCCTCGTCTCCTCGTCCTCGGCCTGCTCCTGCTCGCGACCGCGTCGACCGCGCTCGCGCAGGATCGCGGCACCATCACCGGCAAGGTGGTGGACAAGCGCACCAATCACGCCCTGCCGTTCGCCAACGTCACGGTGGTGGGCGCGCAGAAGGGCGGGCTCACCGACTCCGAGGGCCGCTACACGATCGGTGGCGTGCCGGTCGGCACCTACGAGGTGCGCGTCCAGTTCCTCGGCTACAAGCCCGAGTCGCGCCCCGGTGTGGTGGTGGCGACGGGCAAGCCCGCGGTGGTGGACTTCCGGCTCGAGGACGTGGTCGTGCGCCAGGAGAAGGCCGTCGAGGTGAGCGCCGAGCGCCGACTCGTCGAGGCCAAGCAGGGCGCCACGGTGCGCAGCGTGGGTGCGAACGAGATCCGCAACCTGCCGGTCGCCACCGTCAACGACGTGCTGCAGCAGCAGGCGGGCATCAGCACCGACGCCGAGCAGATCCACGTGCGCGGCGGGCGTGCCGACGAGACCATGTTCGTGGTGAACGGTGTCGCCAACCGCGACCTCGTCACCGGACAGTCCACCGCGGGCCAGTTGAACGCGCGCTCGGTCTCCGAGGTCAACGTCGCCACCGGCGCGTTCGACGTGCGCTACGGCAACGCGCTGTCGGGCATCGTCGAGATCCGACTCAAGGAGGGCACCGAGCAGCGCAACATCGGCATCACCACCAACGGCGGTAGCTGGGGTGGACGCTCGATGCAGGCGGTGGTCTCGGGGCCCGATCCCGTCTGGAAGCCGCTGCTCGGCCGCCTCGGCGTGCGCATGCCGGGCACCATGACGAGCATCCTCGACGTCTCGGGCAGCCTGTACGAGACGCGCTTCAGCTACATCGGCGAGGACGACCTGTCGTTCCTCGACCGCACGCTCCTTCCGCCGCGCTCGCTGCACCCCAAGCTGGTGTCGAGCTACGAGGACCGCTTCTTCGGTCGCACGTTCCGCTACAGCGACGCGTGGGCGCCCTCGCAGGACAACCGCTGGGCGGCGCGCTACGGCCTCTTCTGGAAGCCCAACTCGCGCGACAAGTGGTCGGTGAACTTCTCCAAGCGCATCGCGATCGACCAGGGCTTCAGCCGCACGTTCATCACCGCGCAGGGCGACCAGGGCGACCCGTCGTACCCGTGGCGCTGGCACAACCGCATCTCGAACGCGCCGACCATCTTCGAGGACAACGTCCAGACCTCGATCGAGTGGCGCCGCACGCTGTCGAAGACGGGCTACACCTCGCTGCAGCTGTCGCGCTACTTCTTCGCGCAGCGTCAGGACGTGCGTGGCAAGCACTGGAGCGAGTACGAGGAGCCCGACGACCGCTCGGTGTTCCCGGTCGGCGATCCGCGTCGCGACGACTACTTCTACGACACGGGTGACGACAACCAGTGGGCGGACCGGCGCACGAACAGCTGGGGGCTGCAGGGCTCGTACACGCAGCGCGTGCGCTTCCACGAGATCGAGATGGGCTTCGAGCACCAGTGGCAGGACGTGCAGTACATGACGATCGAGAACCCCTGGGTGTTCGACGAGGACGGTCTGGGGCAGTCGCACGACCTGTGGAAGGTCCATCCCATGATCGGCGCGCTCTATGCGCGCGACCGTCTCGAGTTCGAGGGGTTCGTCGCCAACGTCGGATTGCGCGCCGACTACTGGTTCATCGGTCGCGAAGCCGAACAGGCCATGGCCGACACCTCGCGCTCGAACATCGCGGCCGCGACCCGCACCGGGTTCTACGACGAGACGCGCTCGTTCATGGGCCGCCGCGTCAAGGTGCACCTGTCGCCGCGCGTCATCGTGGCGCACCCCATCACCGAGAACAGCAGCTTCTTCTTCAACTACGGCGAGTTCACGCAGAACCCGTCGTACCGCTACGTGTACTCGAAGCTCAACTCGATCTCGAGCGAGTCGTTCCCGCTGCAGGGCAACCCCAACCTGAACCCGCAGGTCTCGGTGAACTACGAGGTCGGGGCCAAGCACCAGTTCACGCGTCAGGCCGCCGCGAACGTCACGTTCTTCGTGCGCGACGTGTACGACTACCCGGCCGCCTCGCGCGTCGACCCCATCGCGGGTGAGAACATCGAGTCCTACTTCGTGTACCTGAACGGCCACTACTCGCGCTCGAAGGGCTTCGAGATCGAGCTCGAGCGCCGCCGCCAGAACCACTGGGCCGGCAAGCTCTCGTACTCGTACCAGCAGACGCGCGGCAAGAGCAGCGACCCCAACGAGGAGCGCGCTCTGCAGGAGATCGGTGGCAGCAACGAGACGCGCCTCTCCGAGGAGTTCGTGCGCTGGAACCGACCCAGCAAGCTCACCGCGAGCTTCGACGTGCGCTGGGACGATAAGGCGCCGCGTCACTGGGGCGTGCTGCGCCGCACCGGCTTCAACGTGTTCACGCAGGCGCAGTCGGGCCGCACGTACACGCCGGTCTCACCCATCACGGGCGACGTCGAGGCGCTGCCCAACTCGGGCAACGCGCCCGTGCAGTTCACCGTGGACCTCAAGGTGAACCGCTGGTTCAAGCTCGGCACGCGCCGCTTCGACATCAGCGTCTCGGGCACCAACATCTTCCGCAACCACTCCATCAACCGCGTGGACCCGGTCAGCGGTCGCGGCCTGGTGTGGGGCGACGGGCAGTACGACCCGCGCGACTTCTCGGGCTTCAACGGCTTCTCGCGCGTGAGCTCGGTGGACAATCCGTCCAACTACGGCGGCACGCAGTGGAGGGCCCAGCTCGATGTGGACCTCTAGGCCGCGTCGCGCCGTCACGGCGCTCCTGCTCGCGTTCGCGCTCGGTTCCCTGGCCGCGCCGGTGTGGGCGCAGGGCTCGCTCGGGGGTCAGCGCGCCGGCACCTCGTCGGCCACGTTCCTGCGCATCGGCGTGGGCGCGCGTGCGGCCGGTATGGGCGAGACGTTCGTCGCGGTGGCCAACGACCCCAGCGCGATCTTCTGGAACCCCGCCGGGCTGGGCTCGCTCCAGCGTCGCGAGGTCGCGGTCTCGCACGTCGAGTGGCCGGCCGACGTGGGCTACGACCACGTCACGCTCGTGCTGCCGTCGCGCCGACTCGGTGGATCGATCGCGTTCCAGTTCGGCGTGCTCGGCACCGACATCGCCGAGACCACCGAGCTCTCGCCGTTCGGCACCGGGCGCACGTTCTCGTACTCCGACCTCGTCGTGGGTGGCGCCTACTCGCGCCGCTGGACCGACAAGCTGCTGGTCGGGGCGGGCATGAAGTTCGTGCGCGAGGACCTGGGCTCGCAGATCGGCGGCCCCACCACGCAGGCGATCCTGTTCGACGTCGGCTCGATCTACTACCTCGGACTGGGCAGCGTGCGCATCGCCACGTCGCTCACGAACTTCGGCTCCACGCTGCGGCCGTCGGGCACCTACGTCTCGCCCTACGACGGCACCACCGCGCAGTACGACGGCTTCGACCCGCCGCTCATGTTCCGCTACGGCTTCGCGTTCGAACCCATCGAGCGCGAGCACCAGCGCCTCACGACCGCGTTCGAGGTCGTGCAGCCCGCCGACAACGAGCGTCAGGTGAAGATCGGCGCCGAATGGTTGTTCCACGGCACGGTCGCGCTGCGGGGCGGGTACAACTTCCGCGCCGACGCGCTCAAGCTCTCCACGGGCGCCGGCTTCGTCGCCAATCTGGGCGGGTACCGCGGCGCACTCGACTACGCCTACACCGACGGCGGCCCGCTGGGCGCGGTCCACCGCATGTCGCTGGGGGTCCGGTTCTGATGCCGCGTCGCGTCCTCACCTCGTTCCTGCTCGCGCTCGTCGCGTTGGCCCCCGCGGGTTGCGGTGGGCGTTTCGAGCTGCCCACCGAACGTCCGAACACCACCGTGCCCACCGACAAGAGCTACGCCATGCTCGCGACCTGGAAGGGTCTCGACGGCGTGCAGGACCTCGTCATCACGCAGGGGCAGGGGCACCAGTTGTTCGTGCTCTTCAACCAGGGTGGGACCGGCGGGCCGAGCGTTCCGCGCGGCGAGGTGAAGCTGTACCCGCTGTCGCGTCCCAACCCCATCGGGGCCCCGTACTTCGACCCCATGCGGTCGTTGTTCAATCCCATCGCATCGCGATCGCCGCCGCCACGAACAAGCTGTTCATCCTCGACCTCGGCGACACCTGTCTCGCCAAGTACGACCCGGTCCGCAACACCTGCGAGGCCGACCCCACGCCGGTCACCGCCGACACGACCCGGCCGCGCAATCGTCGCAGCCAGATCCGCGATTACGGTGCCACCTGGCGCGTGCGCGAGTTCGGCCTGAGCGGCGGCGACACGCTCTCGACCTTCACCGACACCACCGTGGCGCGTCCGTTCGGCATCGCCGCCGACGAGCAGGGGCGCATCTACGTGGCCGCGGTCGCGGTCGTGCTGGACACGTTGCAGACCGACGCTCGCGTCCGCACGCGCAAGTTCGTGTCGCGCATCTACCGCTACTCGCGCGGCCTGCGCTACCCGGGCGTGCTCGACGTGAACATGCCGGGCACCTCGCAGTGGCACCGGGACACCTCGTGGGTGGTGTTCGACGGTTCCGGCAGCTCGTCGGTCTCGGACCCGCGCGGCATCCAGTGGTCGCGCCACGGTTCGAACCCGTTGTTCATCGCCGATCGCGGCAACAACCAGGCCAAGGGGGTCTCGACCTCCACGATCGGCGTGTCCGCCGTGCGCGTGGACGGCCAGGCCACCGGCGCGAACTTCAACCAGCCCGAGGCGGTCGCCGCCGACCTCGCGGGCTTCTTCTACATCGTCGATCGCGGCAACCGGCGCGTGCTCCGCTACGACCTCACGGGCGAGTTCATCCAGCGTGTGGACGTGGAGGCCAACGCCGACGGCCTGCCGCTGCTGGACCCGGTGGGGATCGCGGTGGACGACTCGCTCGCCTACGTCGCCGATCGCGGCCGTGGCCAGGTCATCCGCTACCGGAGACGCCAGTGACCCCGCGCCTCGCTCCCTTCGCCCTCTCGTTGCTGCTCGTCGCCGGCACCGCTCACGCCGGGGTGGACGATCACCTGCCGCCGCTCGGGCGCACCGAACCCGCCGCGGTCCGGGCCACGAACGACACCACGTCGCGCGTGTTCGTGTCGCTCATCTCGGGACGCGACGAGGCCGGTCGCGACCTCAACCTGATGAGCATCAACCTCACGAACTACGGCTTCATCGGGAACAACTTCGTGGTCCGCACCCCCTCCATGGAGTACCCGGTGGGTAGCGGTCGCGAGCATCTCGTGCGTGGCGGTCTGTGGGTGGGCGCGCTCGCGGCCGACGCGAACGGGGCCTTCGTGGGCGTGACGACCGGCGCTGTGGACGGCTTCACGGGTGATGCGGCCGCCAGCGCGACCGAGTTCTCGCCGCTCGGCGATCGCATGGACGTGCGCTCGTCGCTGCCGAACAACCGCCGCTACTCGCCGCTCTCGGTGAGCGAGCGCGACCTCATCGGCCGCTTCGACGATTCGCAGCCCAAGCGCGCGCAGAACAATCGCGAGGACCACCGCCCGCTCGGACTCGTCGTGCGGCAGGAGAACTACTCGTGGTCGTTCTCCGACTACCGTCACATGGTGTTCTTCCACTACGTCATCAAGAACACGGGTGCCCCGCTGCGCAACGCGTGGGTCGGCCTCTACAACGAGCTTGCGAGCGGGTCCAAGAACTCGTACTCGAACTGGCCTCCCGGCGGCGCCTGGTTCCGCAAGAAGCAGATCGCGTGGGTGGACTCGCTCAGCATGTTCCTCGAGCGCTACTGCACCAGCGTGCCCATCCCGAACTCATGTAACTACTCGATCGCGCCCGAGATCGCGGGCGTGAAGCTGCTCGGCGTGCGTCCGGGCAACCTCACCGGTCCCGCGCCCGACCGACAGGTCACCATGCAGGCGTGGAGCTTCGCGCCCGGCAACACCGCGCGCGACGAGGACACCGAGCTCTACGCGCTCATGAGCTCGGGCACCAAGACCATCCTCAACCCGCTGCCCACCGAGCTCTCGCCGCGCGACGGCGACCCGGTCGAACTCCTCGCGGTCGGGCCGTTCCCGCAGATCAACCCGGGCGACAGCATCACGGTGGACTTCGTGTACCTGGGCGGACTCACCGAGGCCGAGATGGCCAAGCGCGCGCGCACCGCGCAGCGCGCCTACGACCTCAACTACGTCGTGCCGGTGCCCCCGCCGTCGCCGCGACTGCGCATGGTGCCGCGCGAGAGCGCCATGGACTTCTACTGGGAGGAGTCGCCGGAGTCGTTCGAGGATCCGACCAGCCCGAACCCGCGCGACTTCGAGGGCTACCGTCTCTACGTGGGTGAGGATCGTGACGACCTGCGGCTCGTGGCGCAGTTCGACAAGGCCGTCGCCCCGCACGACACGACCGGCTTCAACACCGGGTTCGCCGCGGTGCGACTCGCGCAGCCCGAGGTGATCGACGGCGTCACCTACCACTACAAGTACACGCTCGCGAACCTGCGCAACGGCTTCAAGTACTTCGCGGCCGTGACCGCCTACGACCTCGGCACCACCGAGATCGAGTCGCTCGAGAGCGGCCGGACGCAGAACGAGGTCATGGTCGTTCCCGCACCGCGCGCGGGCGAGCGCAGCGGCGGCGTGGTGGTGTTCCCCAACCCGTACCGCGTCGAGGCCCGCTGGGACGCCGGCGAGGGCGTGCGCAACCGCTACATGTGGTTCGCCAACCTGCCACCGCGCTGCACGATCCGCATCTACACGCTCGCCGGTGACCTCGTGTACGAGTACGACTTCGACGGCGCCACCTACAACGGTGCCAACGCCCGCGGCATCTACGACGCCGCGCGCGACCTGCCCGCAACGCTGTCGGGCGCCTCGTTCGGCTGGGACCTCGTGACGCGCCGCGGTCAGGCCGCCGCGACCGGGCTCTACATGTGGTCGGTCGAGGACCGCGACGGCGGCAAGACGCAGGTCGGCAAGGTGCTCATCGTGAAGTCCGACCGGGAGGGTCTCCAGTGAGACGCGCTCTCGCCCCGTTGGCCCTGCTCGTCGCCGTGGGATCGCTCGCGGTGCTCGCGGGCTGTGGCCGACTCACCGGCAAGCTCACCGGCGTGCTCAACCCCAACCGTCCCCCGAGCACGGTGCTGTTCGTGAACGGTCCGGTGGACACCGTCAACCACGTGGTGCGGTTGTACTGGTACGGCACCGACGTGGACGGCGACGTGGTCGGTTACGAGTGGCGGTTCGAGAACCCGGCCGCGCCCGCCGACACGGCGTGGCGGTTCACCACCAGCACCGACTCCTCGTTCACCATCCAGACGCCCGCGGGTTTCACCGACCCGGTCTTCAGCGTGCGCGCGGTGGACGAGTCCGGGCTGCGCGATCCGGCCCCGCCGCGTCAGCGCTTCCTGATCCGCAATCTCCCGCCCACGGTGCGTCTGACCTCGCGTCCGAACCCCACCGACACCACGTTCGCGTCGGTCAGCGTCACGTGGTCGGCCAACGATCCCGACGGGGACGCCGCGGGCATGCGCTTCCTCGTGTGGCTCAACGGCCGCGAGGCCACACCCGAGCTCACGTCCTCGACGTCCTTCACCATGCCCAGCGATCGGTTCGCGGTCCCCACGACGGGGCCGCTCGGCACGGTGCGAAAGCTCTACGTGCGTGCGATCGACGCCGGTGGCATGGCGGGCCCGCTCGACAGTTGCCAGTGGGTGGTGCGCCGTCCGGTCACGGGGACGCGCGCGCGTCTGCTCATCGTGGACGACGTGCCGCGCACCGTGCCGTCGAACCTGCGCTTCGACACGCTCTACACGAACAGCTGCCAGCGCGTCGGGTTGACCGCCGACCAGTACACCGTGCTTCGCCTCGACACCACGCAGCCGTTCCGCAGCGCCGAGGACTTCGCGCAGACGTTCAAGCTGTTCGAGGCCGTGGTCTGGTACCGCGGGCAGGAGATCACGTTCTCGACCCTGCTGCGCACCGGGGAGTCCGGCATCTCCGACTACCTGCGCAGCGGTGGCCGGTTCTACCTGGACGGTCTCTACCTGTTCGAGGGCCGCAACGCGACGGGTCCGCTCAGCGAGGACTTCGTGCGCGCGCACCTCGGCAGCCGTGGCCTGCGCGGCGCGTTCACCTCGACCACGACCTTCGCCGACACCTCGGCGGGCTTCGGCAACAGCGGCACGAGCGTGTTCCTGCCGAGCGTGGCCGTGAACGGGGCGATCGGGCGCGACTCGCTCTACGTGAGGCAGGTGTTCGCCGTCCGGACCGGCGAGGCCGGCGGCCTGCGGCGGTTCGACTTCATCGACCGCTCCGACGTGGTCATGTGGGGCGCCCCGGGCACGCTCACGCCCGCGTCCGCGGACAGCACCGCGGTCGGCATGAGCGTGGCGCAGGCGGGCGGTGGGCGAGCGGTGGTGGTGTGCACCGTCCCGGCCGCGGCAACGCCCCCGGTGGGGGCGGGCACCAGCGCGGGCACGGCGGCCCGGTTCATCACGAACATCTACCGCCATCTGGGCCTCGATCGGCCCTGACCGACGCCTCACGGACGAGTCCGCGGACGGGGCGGCACCTCACGGGTGCCGCCCCGTTCGTGCGTTCGGGGGCGAGTTCGGTTCCATCGAACCCACGTAAGTAAATCGCCCGACAGAGAATGTTCTCCGCAACGCAGTCTTCGCATGGTGAACGGGCTGCGAACGGAACCACTCGGGGGCCCGGGAAGGGCACCGTAACACCGCAGAAACCTTGAAATCACTATGACTTGGGCGGTGTCCGTTGGTATCCTC
>JBEGJG010000090.1:0-7795 GCA_041184705.1 Candidatus Eiseniibacteriota bacterium | reverse complement strand
GCCGCGCTCACGGCGGCGGCCCCCGCCCCCTCGGCCGACCCGGCCGCGCCGCCCGCGCTCGAGGTCGAGGCGACCGCGTTCGATGCGGTGGAGGGCGGCACCACGCAGGACTTCGCGCTCGAGGCGCGCGAGGTGCGCCCCGGTGACGCGACGCCCACCGCCACGCTGGGCCGCGGGTTCGTCGCGCTCGGTGCGCGTGGTGCGGCGCGCGCACTGGTCCCGCTCTTGGCCACGCCCGAGGTGGGCGGCGAGGTCCTGTTGCCCGACGACGCGCTACCGCTCGACAACCGGCGTGTGTTCGCGGCCGGCCGCGCGGGCACGCTGCGCGTGATCGTGCGCGAGGACGGTGGCCCGTCGCCGTTGCGTCTGGCGCTGGCCGCGGGCTCACCCGCTTCGGGTCTCGAGGTCCGCGCGGTGGACGCGGTCGGGCTCGCGCGCGGCGTGGGCGACGCCGACCTGCTCGTGCTCGGCGACCACGAGCAACCCGGACCCAACGAGATCCAGGCCATCCTCGACTTCCACCGCGCCGGCGGAGGGCTGCTGCTCGCACCCGGACCGCGGGCGAACCGTCAGGCGTGGAGTCTGCTGCTCGAGCAGCTCGGGGCGGGCCGACTCGAGGACGACGACGTTGCGGCACCGGGCAGCGCGTGGCGCCTGCTGCGGGCGGTCGCGGGTCACGGCGTGCTCGACGGGTTCACCGCTCGCCCCGGCGAACCGCTCACGCAGGCGCGCTTCACCGCCGTGCCGAGGTTCCGCCCGGCCACGACCTCGCGCGTGCTGTTGCGCTTCGACGACCGTCATCCCGCGTTGGTCGAGACCCCGCGCGCGCTCGTGCTGCTGACCCCGCTCGACGCGGGCCGAGGCGACTTCGCGGTCTCGGGTGCGTTCCTGCCGCTCGTGCATCAGGCGGCACGCGTGCTCGCCCGCGGCACCGCCGCGCCCTCGCTGTACCCGGGCGACACGTGGAGCGCGCCCGCGGCGGCCGAGTGGCGACTCGAGGACGAGACCGGGCGCAACGTACCGGTGCGCACCGAGACGGTCGCCGGGGCGACGCGCATCGTGAGCGAACCGCTCGACCGCCCGGGTCTCTACCGCGCCTTCGCCGACGGTCGACTGCGGACGAGCTTCGCGGTCAACCCCGATCCGGCCGAGAGCGACCTCGCGGCACTGTCCGAACGCACGATCCTCGCGGCGTTCCCGCCCGGCCGTGCGCGCACGATCCCGGTCGGCGACGACCTCGCGGCGCGCGTGCGCGAGGCACGACACGGACGCGAGTTGTGGGCCGAGTTCGTGCTGCTCGCGCTCGTGCTGCTGGTGATCGAATCCCTCGTCGCGCGCGCCGGCATGTCGGGGTCCGCACGCCGCGCCGAGTGACGCCGCGCGCGCATTGAGCGAAGCGCGGCGCTCGTCTAGCCTGCAAGCGAATGATCACCCCCACGACCGCCGCACCGCATCCCGCCCGATGAGTCCGGACGTCCATCTGCGCGACCCGCTCGCCGCCGCTCTGCTCGAGCAGGTCGGTCGTGCGCCCGAGGCGCGCGAGACGCTGTCCGTGCTGCGCGACGGCTGGGGCCGCGCCGATCAGGGGGGGCGCACGCCGCGCGTCGCCGTGCGCGGATTGAAGGGTTCGTCGCGCGCGTTGTTCACCGCGTGGCTGCAGTCCGAACTCGACGCCACCGTGGTTTGGGTGGTGCCGCACGGCGAGGCGTTCGAGGCCGCGCGCGACGACCTCGAGTACTTCGCCGGACGCCGCGCGACGCTGCCGTTCCCCGAACCCGATGCGGCGCCGTACGACTCCAGCTCGCCGCACCCCGCGCTCACCGCCGAACGCCTCGAGACGCTCGCGCGCCTCGCGAGCGGCGAGCGTGGCGTGCTGCTCACCACCGTGCGCGGCGTGCTGCAGCGCATCCCGCGCCCGGCCCGACTCGCCGACGCGCGCCTCGACCTGCGCACCGGCGCCGACGCCGATCCCGCGCGCTTGCTCGAGCGGCTCGTGTACCTGGGCTACGAGCGCTTCCCCGAGGTCGAGGCCATGGGCCACTGCGCGCGGCGCGGCGGCATCCTCGACGTCTGGCCGGTGGGCTGGAACGACCCGCTGCGGATCGAGTTCGACGGCGACACCATCGCCTCGCTGCGCCGCTTCGACCCCGGGACGCAGCGCTCGCTCGAGAAGCTTCCCGACGCGCGCGTGCTGCCGCGCTACGAGATCGTGGTGGCCCCCGGCGAGGCCGAGACGATCGCGCAGCGCCTGCGCGACGCGGGTGACGAGGCCGCCAAGGGTGGTGCGGCGCTGTTCCACGAGGGCATGGAGCGCTTCGCGGGTTACTACGACGCCGACCTCGGTGGGCTCCTCGATCACGTCCCCGCCGATGCGATCGTGGTGCTCGACGACCCCGACGCGCTCCGCGAGCGGGCCGAGGACCTCGCCGAGGGCGTGCAGCGCGGGTTCGAGGAGGCGCGGCGCGACTACCCGCTGGTCTCGCCCCCCGAACGACTGTGGTACGACGCCGAACACTGGCGCGCGATCGCCGAGGAACGGCGCGGGGCCGACTGGATGGCGCCCATCACCGCGAGCGGGGCTCGTCACCGTCACGCGGTGACGGTCGAGGCCGAGGTCGCCCCCCCCGAACCGCTGCAGCGCTCGACCGAGAAGCTGCGCACGCACCTCGGGGACCTCGCGGGACGCGGGCTGCTGCCGGTCGTGATGTGCGACAACGCGGGCCAGCGCGATCGTCTGCGCGAGATGGTCGGCGACACCGGTGCGACGCTCGGCGTGGGTCTGGTCTCGGCCGGCTTCACGTGGGCGTCGGCCGAACTGGCATTGCTCACCGACCACGAGATCTTCTCGCGCTATCGCCGTCGCCGTCGGCGCGCCCGCAAGAGTGCGGGCTTGACCGCGGCCGAGCTCTCGGCGCTCAAGACCGGCGACTACGTGGTGCACGAGGACCACGGTGTCGGCGTGTACCGCGGCATGAAGCGCCTCACGCTCTCGGGTCAGGAGACCGACTGCCTCGAGCTGTCGTACGCGGGCAAGGACACGTTGTACGTACCCGTGCACCAGCTCTCGCTCGTGTCGCGCTACTCCGCGGGTGACGGCGCCCGGCCCGCCCTGCACGCGCTCGGCAGCGCGCAATGGCAGAAGACCAAGGCGCGCGCCAAGAAGGCCATCCAGGACATGGCCGAGGCGCTGCTCAAGGCCTACGCCGCGCGCCACGCGCTGCCGGGGCACGCGTTCAAGCCCGACACCGTCTGGCAGCGCGAACTCGAGGCGTCGTTCCCGTACGACGAGACGCCCGACCAGCTCAAGGCGATCGAGGACGTGCGTCGCGACATGGAGTCCGCCTCGCCCATGGACCGCCTCATCTGCGGCGACGTGGGCTACGGCAAGACCGAGGTCGCCATCCGCGCCGCGTTCAAGGCGGTGCAGGACGGCAAGCAGGTCGCGGTGCTCGTGCCCACGACCATCCTCGCGCAGCAGCACGGCCACACGTTCCGCGAACGCCTCGCCGACTTCCCGGTGAAGGTCGAGGTGCTGTCGCGCTTCCGTTCGCCGAAGGAGCAGAAGGAGGTGCTGCGCCGCCTCGCTGCGCGCGACGTGGACATCCTGATCGGCACCCACCGCCTGCTCTCGAAGGACGTCGTGTTCCCCGATCTCGGTTTGGTGGTGATCGACGAGGAGCACCGCTTCGGCGTCGCACAGAAGGAGCGCATCCGACAGCTCACGCGCACCGTGGACGTGCTCGCACTCACCGCCACGCCGATCCCGCGCACGCTGAACCTGTCGCTCGCCGGCGCGCGCGACATGAGCGTGATCGAGACCGCGCCCGCGAACCGGCTGCCCGTGCACACCGAGGTCCTCGAGTACGACCCCGAGACCATCTCCGACGCGGTGCTGCGCGAGGTGGACCGCGGCGGACAGGTGTTCTTCGTGCACAACCGCGTCGAGACCATCTACACCAAGGCCGCCGAGCTCCAGGAGCTGGTGCCGCAGGTGCGCATCGCGGTCGGGCACGGCCAGATGGACGAGCACTCGATGGAACAGGTCATGCTCGATTTCACCGAGGGCCGACTCGACGTGCTCGTGGCCACCATGATCATCGAGTCGGGCATCGACATCCCGACCGTCAACACGCTCATCGTGGACCGCGCCGACACGCTGGGGCTCGCACAGCTCTATCAGCTGCGCGGGCGCGTCGGACGCAGCTCGCACCGCGCGCACGCCTACCTGCTCGTGCCGAGCCGCCGCGTGCTCACCGAGGACGCCGAGAAGCGCCTGCGCGTCATCGAGGAGTTCGACGAGCTCGGCGTGGGTTTCAAGGTCGCGCTCAAGGACATGGAGATCCGCGGCGCGGGCAACCTGCTCGGCCCCGAGCAGCACGGCCACATCGTGGGGCTGGGCTTCGACCTGTACCTCAAGATGCTCGAGGAGGCGGTCTCGGCGCTGCGCGGCGAGGCCGAGGCGCTGGCCCCCGAGCCGCGTCTGCTCACCGACTGGGCGGCCTACCTGCCCGACGACTACGTGCCCGACGAGCACGAGAAGCTGGCGCTGTACCGCCGACTCGCGGGCACGCCCACGCCCGAGTCGGTGGACGACCTCGTCGCCGAGCTGCGTGACCGCTTCGGCGTGCTGCCCGCACCCGCGGTCGCACTCGTCGAACTGCGCCGCGCGCGGGTGCTCGGACGCGGCACCCCGGGCGGCGGTTCGGCCCCGGTCGAGTCGCTCAAGGTGTTCCAGAAGGTCGCCGAGATCACGCTGCGCCGGCCGCTCAAGCCGAACGAGATCCACGCGCTCGTCACCGGGCTCGACTTCCAGGCCGAGTTCTTCAGCGGGCGCGAGTTCGGCCTGCGTGTGCGAGCCGAGGGCCCGGTGCTGCTCGAACGCCTTCGCGCCCTGTTGCAGGTGCTGTCGCGCGCGACCTCGCCCGACGCCGCACCGCCGCCCACCGCGCCGCCCGCACCCTCGCGCGCACCGAAGCGCTGAGCATGGCGCGCATCGTCCTCTCCACGTTCGGGTCGCTCGGCGACCTGCACCCGTACCTCGCACTCGGGTGCGCACTGCGATCGCGCGGCCACGAGGTGACACTCGCCTCGCACGGCACCTATCGCGCGCGCGTCGAGGCCTCGGGGCTCGCGTTCGCCCCCGTGCGCCCCGACCTCGAGGCGTTCGGCGACCTCGACACCGCGATGCGCGCCGCCATGCATCCGACCCGGGGCAGCGTCGTGGTGCTGCGCGACCTCGTCCTGCCGCACCTGCGCGACTCGGCCGCCGACCTGTGGGCGGCCACCGAGGGCGCCGACCTGCTCGTGGACCACGCGCTCGCCTTCGCCTCGCCGCTCGTCGCCGAGCGCCGCGGCATCCCGCGCGTCTCGACCGTGCTGCAACCCCTCACGACGTTCCCCACACACACCGGGGCGGTCTTCCCCGGTTTCCCCAGTGCGCTGCTGCAGTGGCTGGGCCCGTGGGCGTGGCGCGCGTTCTGGGCCACCGGCCGCGCGGTCATGCACCCGTGGTTCACCGAACTACGGGCGCTGCGACACGAGTGGGGCCTCGCAACAGCGCAGGGGCATCCGCTCATCGATCAGGCGTCCCACGACCTGCATCTCGTGCTGTTCTCGCGCGTGCTCATGCCACCGCAGCCCGACTGGTCGTCCGTCACGGTGCAGACCGGTTTCCCGTGGTACGACCGCGGCGAGGCGGGCGAGGGCATGCCGCAGGCCCTCACGCACTGGCTCGACGCCGGGGAGCCCCCGATCGTGTTCACGCTCGGCTCGTCGGCCGTGTTCACCGCGGACCGCTTCTACGACCACGCGGCGGCCGCCGCGCGCACGCTGGGACGCCGCGCCGTGCTGCTCACCGGGATCGAGGACCGCAACCCGGTCGCGGGCGTACCCGACCTCGCCGTGGCCACGACATCCGACGCGATCGTGCGTGTGCCTTACGCGCCGCACTCCGAGGTCATGCCGCGCGCGTGCGCGGTGGTGCATCAGGGTGGCATCGGGACCACGGCGCAGGCGCTGCGTGCGGGCCGCCCCACGCTGGTGGTGCCGTTCAGCCACGACCAACCGGACAACGCCATGCGCGTCACGCGGCTCGGGGTGGGTCGCACGCTGGCCCGGCCCCGCGTGAGCACCGCGGCGTTCGTGCGCGAGCTGGGCGCACTGCTCGCGGACCCCGCGGTGGCCGCGCGCGCGCGCGAGGTGGCCGACGTGGTGCGCCACGAGTCGGGGGCCGACGGTGCGGCCGACGCCATCGAGAGGCTGCTGGCCGCACGCCGCGCGCGTTGAGCCTTCACGTGGCCGCTTGCCGCGCGGCCGGGGTGCCGCATACCCTCGCCCGGACGGAGCACGACCACCACCCTCGAGGAACACGCCCGTGAAGATCCATGCCCCGATCCTGAGCGCACTGGTGCTGGCCCTGTTCGCCGCCGGATGCGGATCGGACAGCCCGGTCCTCATCAAGACCGAGTCGCAGACCGTGACCGTGGCCGACTACGAGCGGGCCGCCGCGGGCTCGCAGGCCAGCTACGCGACCTCGGCCGACGCGCGGGGCGAACTGCTCGACGACCTGCTGCGGCGCGCGATCATGCTGGAGCTGGCGCACCGGAACGGGTTCGACACCTCGGCCGCGGTCCGCAACACCGACACGCAGAACGAGCGCCGCTCCCTCGTGCAGGGCGTGGTGGGCCGCATGGCGCCGCAGGCGCAGCGCGTCTCCGAGGCCGAGGCGCTGGCGCTCTACGAGGCGCGCAAGCAGGAGTCCCACGTGCTCCTGCTGTATCGCTCGGATCGCAAGGGCGCCGAGAGGGCCATGGAGATCCTGGCCGCGAAGCGCCGCGAAGGCACGTCGTGGAACCAGGCGTTCGCCGAGGTCAACGCCGCCTCCGCCCTCTCGGGGCTGTTGCCTCCCGACGGCGACATGGGCCCCGTCCCGCCGGGTTCGCTCCCGGACCCGCTCGACGCCGCGCTGCGCACCCTGCCGATCGGCACCGTGGGCGGCCCGTACTCGGGGCGCGAGGGTTGGTTCGTGATGGTGGTCACCGCGCGCACGCCGCGCGAATCGGGCACGTGGGAGGCCCAGCGCGCCGCGATGTTCGACCTCGCCCGTCAGCGCAAGCAGCGTGCGGCGTTCGACCGCGCCTACGCCGCGCTCAAGCAGGAGTACGCGTTCACGCCGCAGCTCGACGGCGCGCAGGCGGTGTTCCGCGCGATCCAGCCCAGCGACCCGTGGATGCCGGATTCCGCGGCCCGCACCCAGGTGCTCGCGACGTGGTTCGACGGTCGTGCGACGCGGCCCTACACGCTGCACGACGCGCTCACCGACTTCGAGGACGCCACCACCCTACGGCCGCGCGGCAACTCCACGGTCGCGATCGAGATGTGGATCGAGCAGCAGGTCATGACGCGCGTATTCATGGCTGAGGCGCGCCGCCGCCACCTGCACGAGGAGCCCGAGGTGGCCCGCGACCTGCGCAACCGTCGCGACCAGTTCCTGCTCGAGTCCATGTACCAGGGCATCGTCGCGGCCGCGCCGCCTGCGGGTCCGGCCGAGATCGAGGCGGTGTGGCAGCAGGTCCGGGACCGCTTCGTGCGTGTGCGCCGCGCGCGCTTCGTGGTGGCCGACCTGCCCGACAGTGCGACCACGCTGCGCGTGCTCGGACAGTCGCGCACCTCGGGTTCGCTCGTCGAGGCGGTGGCCGCGGTGGACCCGGCGCTCACGGTGCGCGAGGTCACGGTGGTGGACCCGGCCGCCGACCCCGAGTGGGCCGCGTCGGTGGGCACCCTGCAGTCGCTGGCG
>JBEGJG010000089.1:0-14504 GCA_041184705.1 Candidatus Eiseniibacteriota bacterium | reverse complement strand
AACGGGCGGCCACCGACGCGCCGCCGGCACCGGGAGGGACCCCATGCTCGAACGCCTCGTCATCCGCGACCTCGCCCTGGTCGAGCACGCCGAGATCGTGCTCGCCGACGGGCTGCACGCCGTCACCGGCGAGACCGGTTCCGGCAAGTCGCTCACCGTGGACGCGCTCGCCCTCGTGGTGGGTGGGCGAGCCGACGCCGACATCGTGCGCGAGGGTGCGGGTCGCGCGGTGGTCGAGGCCGAGTTCCGGCTCTCGCCCACGACCGCGCGTCGCGTAGGCGAGTTGTTCGCGCAGTGGGACCTCGAACTCGACGGCGACACGCTCATCGTGCGGCGCGAGGTGACCGCCGAGGGACGCAGTCGAGCGAGCGTGAACCAGGCCAGCCTCACGCTCGCGAACCTCAAACGGTTGGGCGAGCTGTTGGTGGATCTGCACGGTCAGCACGAGCACCAGAGCCTGCTGCGCGAAGGCGCCGCGCTCGTCACGCTCGACCGACTCGCGGGACTCGAGACCGAGCGCGCCCGCTACGCCGACACGCTCGCCGCGCTGCGTGAGGCCGAGGGCGACCTCGACCGGCT
Organism: Candidatus Eiseniibacteriota bacterium; assembly: GCA_041184705.1. GTDB lineage: Bacteria > Eisenbacteria > RBG-16-71-46 > RBG-16-71-46 > RBG-16-71-46 > JAIOPA01. The sequence continues at coordinate 13,925 of JBEGJG010000089.1, read as the reverse complement.
GCGCGAGTCGCTCGCCACGTTCGCCGAACGACGCGACTACCTCGCGGCGGCCGCGGCCGAACTCGACGAGGCCGCACTGCGCGAGGGCGAGGAGGACGAGCTGGCCGCGGAGGCCGCTCGACTCGCGCACGCCGACCGCCTGCGCGAGTTCGGCACCGTGGCCACGTCGCGACTGTCCGAGGGCGAGGGCGCGGCGGTGGATGCGCTCGGCGCGGCGCGCCACGCGATCGAACAGGCCGCACGGCTCGACCCCACGCTCGCCGAGGCGCTCCAGCAGCTCACCGAGGCCTCGATCGCGGCCGAGGAGTCGGCGCGTACATTGGCTGCCTACCTCGACCATCTCGAGGCCGACCCCGATCGACTCGAGACGGTCGAGGCGAGGCGCGAGCTCTACCAGCGCCTGCCCCGCAAGTACCGCCGCCCGCTCGCCGATCTGCTGACGTGGCGCGAGGAACTCGCCACCGAACTCGCGCAGGGAGCCGACGCCGACGGTGCCCTGGCCGCGGCCGAGGGCCGCGTGGGCACGGCCCTCGAGGCCTGCATGGGGGCGGGGCGGGCGCTCACGCGCAAGCGCACCGCGGCGGCGCGCGAGTGGTCGGCCACCCTCACGCGCGAGCTCAAGCCGCTCGGGTTCCCGTACGCCCGCATCGTGTTCGAGGTCGAGCCCGCGGCCGACGGGCGGCCCACGTCGAGCGGACTCGACGAGGTGCGACTGCTGTTCACCGCCAACCCGGGGGAACCCGCCCGACCGCTCGCCCGGATCGCCTCGGGAGGGGAGCTGTCGCGCGTCATGCTGGCGCTCAAGTGCGCGCTGCAAACCCGTGACCGCGTTGACCTTCTGGTCTTCGACGAAGTAGATTCCGGGGTCGGCGGTGCGGTCGCGCAGGCCATCGGGGAGCGTCTCCGGGCGCTGGGCGAGCACCGTCAGGTCGTCTGCGTCACCCATCTGCCCATGATCGCGGCCATGGCCGGCCGTCACCTGGCGGTGTCCAAGCAGGTCACCGGCGGGCGGACCACGGCCCGCGTGTCGGTCCTCGACCGCCCCCGGCGGATCGAGGAACTGGCCCGCATGCTCGCGGGGGACCGGGTCACGGAGACGACCCGCCGGCAGGCGCGCGAGCTGCTCGCCGCGCCGGTCGCGAAGTCGTAGGCTGCGGTCCCGGCCGCAACCTGCGGTCGTGCCGTGCACCCCTCGCAGCCCCACGCCGGAGGCGTGGTCCCCGCATGCTCGTCCCGACTCGCGCCGAGTTCCACGCCCTCGCCAAGACCGGCAAGCTCGTGCCGGTCTATCGTGAGGTGTTCGCGGACCACGACACGCCCGTCTCGGCGTTCCGCAAGATCGACGACGGGCCTTACGGATTCCTGCTCGAGAGCGTCGAGGGCGGCGAGAAGTGGGGCCGCTACTCCATCCTCGGCAGCCGGCCGCGGTTCGTGTTCATCGCGCGCGGCAACCAGTGCGAGATCCATCGCGACGGCCAGGTGACGAAGCTCGCGGGCTCCCCGATCGACGAACTCGGCCGACTGCTGCGCGAGCATCAGGCGGTGCCGCTGCCCGGACTGCCGCGCTTCTGCGGTGGCGCGGTGGGTTATCTGTCCTACGACGCGGTGCGCTGGTTCGAGCGCCTGCCCGAGCACGCCCCGGACGAACTGCACCTGCCCGACGCCGTGTTCATGTTCGGCGACGTCGTGAGCGTGTTCGACAACCTCACGCACACGCTCAAGGTGGTGACGCACGCCCGTGGCGGCGACGACCCCGATCGCGCCTACGACGAGGCCGTCGCGCGCTTGAACGCCGAGGTCGAGCGTCTGCGCAAGCCGTTCGCGTGGATCGAGCCGCCGTCGTGGGGCGAGGCTGGCGAGCCGCGATCCACGTTCACGCGCGAGCAGTTCATGGCCGCGGTCGAGACCGCCAAGGAGCACATCCGCGCGGGCGACATCTTCCAGGTCGTGCTCGCGCATCGCATGAGCGCCGAGGTCTCGCAGCCGCCGTTCGAGGGCTATCGCGCGCTGCGCGTCACCAATCCGTCGCCGTACATGTACTTCCTGCGGCTCGGGGACTTCGCCATCGTGGGCGGTTCCCCCGAGGTGCTGGTGCGACGCAGCGAGGGCCAGATCGAGGTGCGCCCCATCGCCGGGACGCGCCGCCGCGGCCGCACCGCCGACGAGGACCGTCAGCTCGAGGAGGAGCTGCGCGCCGACGAGAAGGAGCGCGCCGAGCACCTCATGCTGGTGGACCTCGGCCGCAACGACGTCGGCCGCGTCGCCGAGTACGGCACGGTCGAGACGAACGAGTTCATGACGGTCGAGCGCTACTCGCAGGTCATGCACCTCGTCTCGAACGTGCGCGGTCGCGTGAAGGGTGAGCTCGCGCCGCTCGACGCGGTGCGCGCGACGTTCCCCGCCGGCACGGTCTCGGGCGCACCCAAGGTGCGCGCCATGGAGATCATCGACTCGCTCGAGCCCGTGCGCCGCGGGGTGTACGCGGGTGCGGTCGGGCACTTCGACCACCACGGCAACCTCGACCTCGCGATCACCATCCGCACGCTCGTGTACGCGAACGGCCGCGCCTACTGGGGCGTGGGGGCGGGCATCGTGGCCGACAGCGACCCGCAGTCGGAGTGGGACGAGACCATGAACAAGGGGCGCGCGCTCTGGTTGGCCGTGCAGCGCGCCGAGCGGGGGACCCGGTGATCGCGGTCATCGACAACTACGACTCCTTCACCTACAACCTCGTGCAGTACCTCGGCACGCTCGGGGCGGACGTCGTGGTGAAGCGCAACGACGAGGTCACGGTCGCCGAACTCGAGGCCATGAAGCCGCAGGGCCTGCTCATCTCGCCGGGTCCCGGCGAGCCGCGCGACGCCGGAGTGAGCGAGGACGCGCTGCGCGCGCTCGCGGGTCGCGTGCCCATCCTGGGCGTGTGCCTGGGACATCAGGCGCTCGGCGAGGTGTACGGCGGACGCGTCGTGCGCGCACCGCGCCTCATGCACGGCAAGACCAGCCCGATCCTGCACAAGGGTCGTGGGCTGTTCGCCGGACTCGACAACCCGTTCGAGGCCACGCGCTACCACTCGCTCATCGTGGACCGCGACACGCTGCCCGACTGCCTCGAGGTCATGGCGTGGACGCCCGAGAACGAGCTCATGGGCATCAAGCACAAGGAACACGAGACCTGGGGCGTGCAGTTCCACCCCGAGTCCATCCTGACCACCTCGGGGCTGCGGCTCATCGAGAACTTCCTCACCCTCTGTCGCCACCAAGGGAGCACGAACGCGTGATCGTCTCGGCCATCGCCCGCGCCGTCGCCCGTGAAGACCTGTCGCGTGAACTCGCGCGCGTCAGCATGGAGCAGATCCTCGCCGGGGAGGCGTCCGGCGCGCAGATCGCCGCGCTCGCCATCGCCCTGCGCATGAAGGGGGAGACCGCCGACGAGATCGCCGGCATGGCCGAGGCCATGCGGCGGCGCGTCCCGCCGCTGCGCACCCGTCGTGCTCCTCTGCTCGACACCTGCGGCACCGGCGGTGGCGTGGCGGGCTCGAAGTTCAACATCTCGACCACGGTCGCGGTCGTCACCGCCTCGTGCGGCGTCGCGGTCGCCAAGCACGGCAACCGCTCGGTCACGAGCCGCACCGGCAGTGCCGACGTGCTCGAGGCCCTGGGCGTGCGACTCGACCTCACGCCCGAGAACGCCGGTCGCTCGCTCGATCACCTCGGTCTCACGTTCCTGTTCGCGCCGAACTACCACAGCGCCATGCGCAACGCGGCCGACGCGCGCAAGGACATGGGCGTGCGCACCGTGTTCAACCTGCTCGGTCCGCTCACGAACCCCGCGGGGGCGAGCCGCCAGCTGCTCGGCGTGTACGCCGACACCTACGTGGCCACGCTCGCCGAGGTGCTGCGCCAGCTCGGCAGCGAGCGCGCCATGATCGTCCACGGCGCCGACGGCATGGACGAACTCTCGGTGTTCGCGAAGAACCACGTCGCCGAACTCGAGGACGGTCGCATCCGCGAGTACACGCTCGACCCCGCCGAGTACGGCCTCGCGCACACCGACCGTGCCGCGGTCGCCGGCGGCAGTCCGCAGGAGAACGCGACCCGCATCCGCGCCGTGCTCGCGGGCGAGACCGGTCCCGCGCGCGACATCGTGGTGCTGAACGCCGCCGCCGCGCTGGTCGTGGCGGGGGTCGCGACCGACCTGCGCGCCGGCATCGAGCGTGCGCGTCAGGCGCTCGACAGCGGCGAGGCCGCCCGCAAGCTCGACGAGCTCGCCGGGTTCCGGGGCTGACCGTGTTCTGTCCGCGCTGCGGCACCCGCATCGAGGGCGCGGGCCCGGCGTGCGTGCTGTGCGGTGCCGCCCTTCCGGGCCGGGAGGGGAGCCCCGCCGCCTCTTCGCACGCCGTGGGCTCGCACGCTCCGTGGGTGGCCACCGTGACCGTGCCCGCCTACGCCGGGTTCTGGCGGCGTCTCGGCGGTTCGCTACTCGACGCGATCGTGATCTTCTTCCCGGTCGCGATCATCCGGGTCGCGATGGGGCTCTCGGCGGTCTCGTTCGAGGACGACTACGACACCACAAGTCTCATCGCCATGGCCATCGAGGTCGTGTTGTCGTGGCTGTACGCCGTCACGCAGTTGGGCTCGCCCGCCAGCGCCACGCTCGGCATGCGCGTGGTCGGCATCCGCTTGCTCACCGTGCACGGTGATCGCCCGTCGTTCGCGCGCGTGAACGGCCGCTACCTCGCGCAGGCGCTGTCGGTGATCACGCTCGGCATCGGCTACCTCATGATGCTGTTCGGCCGCCGCCGTCAGACGTTGCACGACCTCGTCTCGGGCACGGTCGTGGTGCGCGTGGCCGACGAGCCCGCGGTGTCACGTCCCGCGCCGACCCTGCCATGAGTCGCGGCGCGGGGTTCCTCGCCCGCATCGTGGACGACCGCCGTCGTCGCGTCGCGGAAGCGCGGGAGGCGACCCCCGAGGAGGTGCTGCGCGCTCGCCTCGGTGCTCCGCGCACGCCCGGACGCCTGCGCACCGCGCTCGCGCGCGGCGGGGCCGACGGCGCGCTGCGCATGCTGTGCGAGGTCAAACGCGCCTCGCCCTCGAAGGGCATGCTCAACGAGCACGTCGATCCGGTCGCGCTCGCCTCGCTCTACGAGCGCGGGGGAGCGGCCGCGGTCTCGCTCGTGACCGAGCCCGACCACTTCCTCGGCGACCTCGCGTGGATGGACCGCGTGCGACCCGCGGTCGCGCTGCCCCTGCTGCTCAAGGACTTCGTGGTGGACCGCTACCAGGTCGTGGACGCCGCGGTGCGCGGGGCCGATGCGGTCCTGCTGCTCGCGGCCGTGCTCGACACCGCCGCCATGCGCACGCTCGTGCGCGAGTCGCACGCGCTCGGACTGGACGCGCTCGTCGAGGTGCACACCGCCGAGGAACTGGGCTCCGCGCTCGAGGCCGGCGCCGACCTGGTGGGGATCAACCACCGTAATCTCCACACGTTCGAACTCGACATGGGGCTGTTCGAGCGCCTCGCCCCGACGATCCCCGCCGACGTGGTGACGGTCGCCGAGAGCGGTTTGAGCCGCCCCGCCGACCTGCTGCGCCTGCGCTCGACGCGTTGCGATGCGGTACTCATGGGCGAGGTGTTCGCCACCGCCACCGACCCGGCCGCCACGCTGGCCGCGCTCGGCGCCGCCGCGCGCGGCGAGGGTGGGTCCGACGCATGAGCCGCCGCACCGTGGTGAAGGTCTGCGGACTCACCCGGCGCGAGGATGCGGAGTGGGCGCTCGGCTGCGGGGCGGACTGGCTCGGCTTCGTGGTGCACGGTGAGAGCCCGCGGCGGGTCGAACCCGAGGACGCCGCGCGCATCGTCGAGGCGGTGGGGGGCGGCCACCCGGTCGCGGTCATGGTGGGCGTGACGCCCGCGCAGGCGCTCGACCTCGCGCGCCGATCGCACGCCGAGCGCGTGCAGCTGCACCGCGTGGACCCGACGGACTGGCCCGACGACTTCCCGCTGCCGTGCACGTTCGCGATGGGGGTCACGCCGGAAGGTGGCATCGTCGGGCGCGAACCGGCATCGAACCATCTGCTGCTGCTCGACACCGCATCCGGCCCGCTCGCGGGCGGTACCGGACGCACGTGGCCGTGGGAGGTGGCGCGCGCGATCGTCGCGCGCCGCGCGGTGATGCTCGCCGGCGGTCTCGGTCCCGACAACGTCGCCGACGCGGTCCGCACCCTGCGGCCGTTCGGCGTGGACGCCTCGTCGGTGCTCGAGTCCGCGCCCGGTCTCAAGGACCACGACCGTGTGCGCCGCTTCGTCGAGGCGGTGCGTGCCTGCGACACCCAACCCGAGGACGTCTGATGGACCCGATGGTGAGCGGACCCGACGCGACCGGACACTTCGGCCCCTACGGTGGCCGGTTCGTGCCCGAGACGCTGGTGCTGGCGCTCGAGGAGCTCGAGCAGGAGTACACGCGCGCGCAGGCCGACCCGGCGTTCCGCGCCGAACTGCAGGCCACGCTGCGCGACTTCGCCGGTCGTCCCACGCCGCTCATCGAGGCGAAGCGCTTCTCGGAGCGCGCAGGCTGCCGCGTGCTGCTCAAGCGCGAGGACCTGTTGCACACGGGCGCGCACAAGATCAACAACACGATCGGCCAGTGCCTGCTCACGAAGCGAATGGGCAAGCCGCGCGTGATCGCCGAGACCGGCGCCGGCCAGCACGGTGTGGCGACCGCGGCGGCCGCGGCGCGCTTCGGTCTCGAGTGCACCGTGTACATGGGACGCGAGGACGCCCGTCGGCAGCGTCTCAACGTGGAGCGCATGCGCCTGCTCGGCGCGCAGGTGGTGCCCGTGGATTCGGGCAGCCGCACGCTCAAGGACGCGATCAACGAGGCCATGCGCGACTGGGTCACGCGCGTGCGCGACACGCACTACATCCTCGGCTCGGTGCTCGGGCCGCATCCGTTCCCGCGCATCGTGCGCGACTTCCACCGCGTCATCGGGGTGGAGGCGCGCGAGCAGGTGCAGACGGGGTGGGGGCGACTGCCCGACGTGCTCGTGGCCTGCGTGGGCGGCGGCAGCAACGCGATCGGTCTGTTCCACGCGTTCCTCGGTGACACCGCGGGGGCGGCGAGGGCGTGGGCACCGGCCGTCACGCGGCGCGCGTGCCCGAGCACAGCGTCGGCGTGCTGCACGGCACGCGCACGCTCGTGCTGCAGGACGCGAACGGCATGATCCGCGAGACGCACTCGGTCTCGGCCGGACTCGACTACCCGGCGCTCGGTCCCGAACACGCGTGGCTGCACGATCAGGGCATGGCGAGCTACGACAGCGTCACCGACGCCGAGGCGCTCGAGGCGTTCGAACTGCTCGCCCGACTCGAGGGCCTGCTGCCCGCGCTGGAGTCGGCGCACGCGCTGGCCTGGGTGCTGCGCGAGGGCCGTCGTCTGGGGCCCGACACGCTCGTGCTCGTGAACCTCTCGGGCCGCGGGGACAAGGATGTGGCCGAGGTCCTGCGCGTGACCGGGCGGGAGGGCGCGTGAGCCGTCCGCGGGGTGCCGCAGGTGACCGGGCGGCCCGCCTGTGCTATACCACTCTGCCTCTTCGTGCGCCCGTAGCTCAATTGGATAGAGCGTCAGCCTCCGGAGCTGAAGGTTACAGGTTCGACCCCTGTCGGGCGCACCACCTCTCGTGAACCCCTCCACCGATCCCTCGAGCGAGCGATTCAAGCTCAACGCGTCCCGAGAGATGGCGTCCATGTTCGACGACGTCTCGGGGCGCTACGACCTGCTCAACCGCGTCATGACGCTGGGGCAGGACTCGGCGTGGCGCATGGCGATGTGGGCGAGGGTCCCCGCTCGAGCACGTCGCGTGCTCGACCTGTGCACCGGCAGCGGCGTCTCGCTGCCCGGCCTGCGTCGCCCCGGTCGCACCGTGCTCGGCATGGACGTGAGCCTGGCGATGCTGCAGGTCGCGCACGCCGAGCATGACGAACCCGGGTGGTCCCCGCGCCTCGCATGCGCGGACGGCTTCCACCTGCCGCTGCGCGCGGGCTCGCTCGACGCGGTCACGGTGGCGTTCGGCATCCGCAACATGCGCCCGCGACGCGAGGCGCTCAGCGAGATCGCGCGCGTGCTCGTGCCCGGTGGACGCTTGGTGGTGCTCGAGGCCGCGGCCCCCGCACCGGGTCCGCTCGCCCCGTTCACGCGCGCGTGGATCCGTCACGCCATCCCGTTCGCGGGTCGGCTGTCGCCCGACCCGACCGCGTACCGCTACCTCGCCGAGAGCATCTTCGAGTTCGGATCGGGCCCCGAGTTCGAGGCCGACCTCGCCGCGGCGGGGTTCCAGCGCCTCGAGGCCCGCGCGTTCCTGTTCGGGGCGGCGCGGCTGTGGGTGGCCGAGACCCGGCCGGCGGGTGGTCGGAATCCCGCCGAGACACCCAGCACCGTGCAAGCCGCAACACCGGGGCCGGGCGATTCCGCGCACCCCGCCCCGGACGCGGGCGAGGCGGCCCGCGAGGCCGCCCGCTGGGCGCTGATCCACGGGGCCACCAGCCTGGCACTCGCGCTGGCCCTCGCGCACGTCCTCACGCTGTGGCTCAACCTGCGCGACCGCTTGCCGTTGGCCCCGTTCCAGCAGACCGCGCTCGCGGTCCTCGGGGTGGGGGCGCTGGTGGCGTTCGGAGTGCGGGCGGTGCTCCAGCTGTTGCGCTGGTCGGCCCTCCGGACCGCGGGGCCACCCGAGCGGTAGACGTTGGCACGGGCGTTGCGTCCCCGGAGTGGGATTTCACCCAATTCCGCGAGGACCCCGCCATGTCCGGACGTCAGACGCTGTTCTCCAACCTCGTCGACCTGACCCGCCGCTCGGGTGCGCGCTCGCGCGCCGAGGTGGTGCGGTCGTCGCTGTCGTTGGCGCTCGAACTCACCGACGCCGAGGGCGCCGTGTTCGTGCTCGGGTGCGCCCGTCAGTTCGAGCGTTGGGTGTCGCTCACGTCCGACGGGGGAGCGGAGCCGCTCGGCAGCTCGTGGACGCCGGTCCCGTTCGAGACCTCGCTGCTGCGCGCGCACCTGCCGCGCGTGATCTCCGACCTCGAGCAGTCCGGCGTCTCGCGCGCCGCCGCCTGTCCCGGCGTGAGCCCGGGCCCCGCGCTCTACGTGCCCATGCGCCTGCAGGACCGCCGCATGGGTTACCTCGCCGTGCACCGTCCTCAGGGCGCACCGCGCTTCACCGCGAGCGACGCGCGCCAGCTCGCGCTGCTCACCGCGTGGACCGCCAGCGCGCTCGACAACGTGCGCCTCGCCGAGAACCTCGAGCGGCTCGCGGTCACCGACGACCTCACGCACGTCTACAACTACCGCTACCTCAAGTCCGCACTGAAGCGCGAGGTCAAGCGCGCGGCGCGCTACCGCCAGCCGCTCGCCATCCTCATGCTCGACGTGGACAACCTGAAGGGCTACAACGACCGTCACGGTCACGTGCGGGGCAGCATGCTGCTGCGCGACATCGCGCAGCTGTTCGCGCGTCAGGTGCGGTCGTGGGACCTCGTCGCCAAGTACGGCGGCGACGAGTTCACGGTCATCCTGCCGCAGACCGACCGGGCCGGCGCGGCGAGCGTGGCCGAGCGACTGCGCGCGGCGGTCGAGCAGCACCCGTTCGCGCTCACGACGCCGGGCACGATCACGGTCAGCACCGGCATCGCGTACTTCCCCGAGGACGGGGGCACCGTGACCGAGCTCATCGAGGCCGCCGATCGCGCGCTCTATCAGGCCAAGCGCAACGGCCGCAACCGTGTGGAGGGGGCGTCCCAGCGGGCCGCCTGAGGGCCGCGCGGCCGCGCCCCGAGCGGGTCCGGCCGCGTTGACCCCACGGCAGCCCCTGTCTAGTCTATTCCGCCCGTCCGCGCATGCGGTCGGATGGTCGCGAACGACCCCACGGCGGCTTTCCCTTCGGAGGAGCACCTTGTCGGAGCGTATCGGCATCTCGGTGGTGGGCACGGGGGACTGGGGTGCGAACCTCGTCCGCAACTTCGCCAACCTGCCCGGAACCCGGCTCGTGAGCGTGTGCGACGCCGACCCGCAGCGGCTGGCCAAGACGGCCGCCCAGTACGCGGGTGTGCGCGGCGTGGACGACGTGTCCGCGGTCGCCTCCGACCCCGAGGTGCAGGGCGTCGTGGTCTCGGCCTCGGCCGTGAGCCACTACCCGCTCGCCAAGGCGCTGCTCGAGGCCGGTAAGGATGTTTACGTCGAGAAGCCGCTGACCCTCGAGGTCGCGCACGCCGAGGAACTCTGCCGGCTGGCCCGTCAGAAGGGCCGCATCCTCATGGTCGGCCACCTGCTGCTCTACCACCCGGGCGTGCAGTACATGAAGCGCATGGTCGCGGACGGTTCGATCGGCGACCTGCTCTACATCTACTGCCAGCGCGTGAACCTGGGGAAGGTGCGCAAGGACGAGAACGCGCTGTGGAGCTTCGCGCCCCACGACCTCTCGGTCATCCTGCACCTCATGGACCAGGAGCCGGTGGACGTCGCCGCCCGTGGCGCGGCGTTCCTGCAGCCCGGCGTCGAGGACGTGGTGTTCGTGGACCTGCGTTTCCCGAGCGGCCAGACCGCGCACGTGCACGTCTCGTGGCTCGACCCGCACAAGCTGCGTAAGTTCACGGTCGTCGGCAGCCAGAAGATGATGGTGTTCGACGACATGGAGGCGAGCGAGAAGATCAAGGTCTACGACAAGGGCGTGGACCGCGGCGGGCAGGTCGTGTCGTACGGCGACGCGCTCACGGTGCGCAGCGGCGACATCCTCATCCCGCGCATCTCGCTCCAGGAGCCGCTGCGTCTCGAGTGCCTGCACTTCGTGGAGTGCATCCGCGAGCGCAAGCGCCCGCTCACCGACGGCGTCGGCGGGCTGCGCGTGGTCAAGGTGCTCGACGCCGCGCAGCGTTCCCTCAAGTCCGGTGGGCAGCCGGTGGCCATCGAGCCGCTGCCGCAGGAGATCGCATGACCAGCGTCATCCATCCCACCGCGAAGCTCGGTGCCGGCGTCACGCTGGGCGAGTTCTGCGTGATCGGCCCCAACGTCACCCTCGGCGAGGGCTGCAAGCTCGGCCACCACGTCGTCATCCACGCCGACACGGTGGTGGGGGCGAACGTGCGCATCGACGACCACGCCTCGCTCGGCAAGGTCCCCATGCGCGCCGCCAACTCGGCGACCACGAAGGAGCAGGACCTGCCGCCGCTCACGATCGGCGACGTCAGCATCGTGGGCACGGGTGTCGTGCTCTACCGTGGCGCGGTGATCGACGGCAAGGTGCTCATGGCCGACCTGTGCACGGTGCGCGAGAACGTCACCGTGGGGCGGGGGACCATCGTGGGCCGCGGCGTCACGATCGAGAACTTCTGCAGCGTGGGGCGCTACTGCAAGCTGGAGAGCGAGTGCTACCTGTGCGCCTACTCCACGCTCGAGGACCGCGTCTTCGTGGCCCCCGGCGTGGTGACCTCGAACGACAACTTCGTGGGCCGCACGCAGGAGCGCTTCAAGCACTTCAAGGGCGTCACCGTCCGCAAGGGCGGTCGCATCGGCGCGGGCAGCGTGACGCTGCCGGGCGTCACCATCCACGAGGACGGGCTGGTGGCCGCCGGCTCGACCGTGACGCGCGACGTCCCGGCGCGTACCGTGGTGGTGGGCAAGCCCGCCAAGCCGTGGCGCGAGGTGCCCGTCGAACAACTGCTCGAGAACCAGGGCTGGGTGGACGCCTGATCCACCGGCCTCACCGTTGACCGGGGCCCGACGCCCCGCTTCACGATAGGAATCGCACGATGTCCACGAACACGACGATCAAGGTGCCGCTCCTCGACCTGCGGGCGCAGTACGACACCATCCGCCCCGAGGTGGATGACGCCGTGCGCCGCGTCATGGAGAGCTGCTACTTCATCGGGGGCCCCGAGGTGGGCGCGCTCGAGGAGGAGGTCGCTCGGTACTCGCAGGTGCCGCACGCCATCGCGTGCGCCTCGGGCACCGACGCGCTGCTGCTCGCCATGTGGACGCTCGGGATCGGCCCCGGCGACGAGGTCATCTCGCCGGCCTACTCGTTCTTCGCGACCGCCGGCACGATCGCCAACAACGGCGCGACGCCGGTGTTCGTGGACGTGGACCCGCGCACGTACAACCTCGACCCGCACCGGCTCGAGGCCGCCATCACGCCGCGCACCAAGGCGGTCGTGGCCGTCTCGCTGTTCGGCCAGTGCTGCGACATGCCCGCGATCAAGGCCATCTGCGACAAGCACCAGATCTGGCTCATCGAGGACGCGGCGCAGTCCATCGGCTCGGAGTGGGAGGGCAAGCGCTCGGGTTCGATGAGCGACTTCGGCACGTTCTCGTTCTTCCCGTCGAAGAACCTCGGCGGTGCGGGCGACGGCGGCATGATCACCGCGCGCGACCCCGAGCTGGCCGAGAAGGCCCGCCTGCTCTGCAACCACGGCGCCAAGCCCAAGTACTTCCACTCGCTGGTCGGCACGAACTCGCGCCTCGATGCGCTGCAGGCCGCCATCCTGCGCGTGAAGCTGAAGCACCTCGACCGCTGGAGCGAGCAGCGCGCCAAGAACGCGGCGCTGTACAACGCCCTGTTCGAGGGCTCGCGCGTCGGCCGTCCGTACCACGACCCGCGCACGCGCCACATCTACAACCAGTACGTCATCCGCGTCCCCAACCGCGACGAGCTCAAGAAGCACCTCACGGAGCGCAACATCGGGTGCGAGATCTACTACCCGGTCCCGCTGCACCTGCAGAAGTGCTTCGCGCATCTGGGCTACAAGGCGGGGGACATGCCGCATTCGGAGCAGGCCGCGCTCGAGACGTTGGCGCTGCCGATCTACCCCGAACTGACCGAGGACATGATCCGCCACGTCGCGCACACCGTGCGCGAGTTCGTGGACCGGGTCTGAGCCGGACCGGACGGGGCACGACGCCCCCTCCGGAGTGACACCCGCGGGGTTCGTCCCCGCGGCGCAGCACGAACGGAATCGAACCGCATCGCCCACCCGCCCTGTCCGGCGGTGCGGTTCCGGTGGTCTCCAGCAGACCGCGGTCCCGGTCCCCTCCGGGTCCCGCGCGAGACGGTCCCATGGCCGAATCGAACCGGACATACCCCGACGCCCTGGCGCGTCGGGTCGAGGAGGTGCGCGGCCTGTCCCATGGAACGGGACAGCCGGGCCTCGGTGCGCTCGACGATCCCCGCGCCCTCGCCGAGACCGTGGCGGGGTTGGCGGACGACCTCGAGCTCGCGCACCGGCGTGTCCTCGAATCCCAGGTGCAGCTCGCCGCGCTGCGCGAGGTCGGGCGAAGCCTGCTCGAGACCCGCGAGGTGGGCGAGGCGACGCGCCGTATCGTTCGCTTCCTGCGCGGCACCCACGACCTCGAGCAGGTCGGGTTGCTGCTCGTGGACCGCGAACGCGGCGTGCTCACGGGCACGTGGGCGGCCGGCGCCGCGCTGACGCCCGTCGAGGTGCCGCTCGTCGGTGCGGGCGGGGCCCTGCCGCGCGCGCTCTGGGACGGACGCACCGTGCAGCACCACGATCCGCTGCGGCATCCGGCGTTGGTGCTGCCCGAGGGCCACCCGCTCGCGCGCGTGATCGCCACCCATTCGTGGTACGCCTGCGTCCCGCTCGAACCCGCCTCGGGTCCCGTCGGCGCCGCGACGCACGAGGACTGCGCCGGCTGCGCGCTCGGACGCGCCACGCCCGTGCCGCCGCCGGGGACCGACACCGCGGTCTGGCGCGGCGAGGTCGAGTCCGGACAGCGCCGTTGCGCACGTTGCCCGCGCCTGCCGCTGCTTGGCGTGCTGGTCGCCGCGCGGGGGTCCGAGTCCACGCCGCCGCCGAGCGGGGAGCTCGCCCGCCTCGAGGCGGTCGACGCCACGCTCGCGCCGCTGGTGGAGAACATGCA
>JBEGJG010000088.1:0-22766 GCA_041184705.1 Candidatus Eiseniibacteriota bacterium | reverse complement strand
ACCCGTGCCAGCCCGGGATCAGTCGTCGGCGACCTGCTCGCGGTAGGCGGCCAGCAGGCGCAGCGCGACGGCGCGCTCGGGGAACTCCCGACCCTCGAGCATGCGCACGGGCAGCACCTCCTGCACCGAGTTGGTGAGGAACGCTTCACGGGCCGTTCGCAGGCGCTCGATCGGCAGGCGCTCCTCGCGTACCACGAGTCCCGCGGCGCGCGCGCACGCCAGCACCACGGCCCGCGCCACGCCCGGCAGCACGTCGGAGTCCACCGGCGGGGTCACGATCGTGCCGTCGGTGAGCACCGCGAACAGGTTGCTCGCCGCGCCCTCGAGCACCTCGCCCGAGGGCGAGACGAGCAACGCCTCGTCGGCGCGCGCGGCGCGCGCCTCCTCGCGCGCGAGGTCCCAGGCCAGGCGGCTCGTGGTCTTGTGACGCCCGAGCCATCCCGGCGAGAAGGGGTGCCGCGAGCTCACGACCATCGCGCCCAGAGGGCCACCGTCCTCGGGATGGGTGCGCCGCGTCCCCGCCCACAGTCGGCCCCCGAGCGGCTCGGCCTCGACCCACGCCCCGGTGCGCACCGGGCGACCGCCCGCGACGCCGCGCGTCACCGTGATGCGCACGACCGCGTCAGCGAGCCCGTCGGCGGCGAGCACCGCGTCCACGGCCTCGCGCAGGCGCGCCGGCGCGGGAGGCACGGGGAAGCCGAGCTCGGCGGCCGACAGCACCAGCCGCTCCATGTGACGGTCCCACGCGAACGGCCGTCCGCCATAGGTGCGCAGCGTCTCGAATATCGCACCGCCGTCGCGCGCGCCACGGTCGAACACGCTCAGCCCCGCCTCGCCACCGTGCACGAGCGTGCCGTTCAACCACACGCTGCGGTCGGGCGGATGCGTACCGGGGGGCAGGACGAGACTCATGCGCGCGAGCCTAGCAGACGCGCGTGGCGATCACGCGAGCGTGATCGGCCCCAGCGTGTGCTCGAGCGCGCAGCGCAGGCCCGCGCCCTTCACGAGCGACTCGTGGTACTCGGCGTCGGGGTCGCTGTCGGCGGTGATGCCGCCGCCCGCGCTCCACACGATCGCGTCGGGCGTCGCGACCGCGGTGCGGATGGCGATGTTCCAGTCCGCGTCGCCGTCCCAGCCCACCCAGCCGATCGCGCCGGTGTAGAGATGGCGTCGCACGGGCTCGAGATGCTCGAGCAGCTCCATCGCGCGAATCTTCGGAGCCCCCGTGATGGACCCGCCCGGGAAGCAGGCGTGCAGCAGGTCGAAGGCGTCCACCGCGGGGCGCAGTCGCCCCGTCACGGTGCTCGTGAGGTGCCAGACCTGCGGGAACCGTTCGAGCTCGAACAGCGTGGGCACGCGCACGCTGCCGACCTCGCATACGCGCCCGAGGTCGTTGCGCAGCACGTCCACGATCATCACGTTCTCGGCGCGGTCCTTCGCGCTGCGCTCGAGTTCGCGCGCCAGCGCCTGATCCGCGGCGGGGTCGGCGGCGCGCGGGCGAGTGCCCTTGATGGGGCGGGTCTCGACCTCGCGGCCCGTCACGCGCAGGAATCGCTCGGGACTCGCCGACAGCACCGCGTGATCACCGAGCGCCAGCGTGGCCGCGAACGGGGACGGCGTGCGCGCGCGCAGCGCCTCGTCGAGCGCGCGCACGTGACGATGCGCATCGGTGAGCGGCAGTCGCCAACGCTGCGACAGATTGGCCTGGAACAGGTCGCCGCGGGCGATCGCCTCGCGCACCTCGCCGACCGCGCGCCGGTACTCGTCGGCCGCGAACGTGCTGCGCGCCGTGCGTGCGGTCGGCTCCGGTCCCGCGGGCGCGGCGGCGACGGGGGACTCGAGCAGGCGCCGGAACCGGTCGAGGCGTGCCCGCGCATGCGCGGCGCGCGATCCACTCGGAGCGGGCAGGCCCGTCGAGACGAGCCACGTGCGACCGCTGCGGTGGTCGTGCGCGCCCACCACGTCATAGAGACCGAGCACGTGGTCGGGCAGTCCGAGGTCGTCGGTCGCGATCACGGGTAACCGCTCGAGACGGCGGCCGTAGTCGTACGACCAGTAACCCACCGCGCCGCCCGCGAACGGGATGCCGAGCGCACGCACCTCGTCGCTCGGACCCACCTCGGCCGCGGTGCGGCGGAACGCGTCGATCGCCGCATGCGCATCGCCGCCGCGCGTGCTCGCGAACGGTTCGGCGCCGAACAGCGTCCACCGTGCGCGCTCCCCCTGCGCGTCCGGCAGCGACGAGCGCAGCACGAACGCATCCGTGCACGCCGCGAGGGCGGCGAACGGGTCGTTCGCGAGCGGGATCTCGACGACGCGGGCGGGGACGGGGCGGGCGGAGACGGCCATGCGCGCGAGAGTACGCGAAGCGCGGCGACGTTCGCGTGCCCGCGAAGCCTCGCGAGGGTTCCCGGGCACGTCGAACCTCGACCGTGGGGCGCTCACGGTGTGATGCGGACCCTGCGGCGCGGGGTGGCGTGGGGGCCGCAGCGAACACCCCCACCGAACTTCGTCGCGCCCGGGTGAATAGGTATCACGCAATCACATGGTACATAAGTATTTGCAGACCACTTCCGTGACGTTTCCCGTGGACTCGGCCACCGCCGGGTGCCATCCTTCGCCTATCGCGGCGCACCCACTGCCTGGGTCGCGCGCGAGACCCTGCGAAGACAACCGAATCCTCCCGCCCGCCGTGAAGGGACCGCGATCCCGAACGGCCCGGCGGCTCCCGTTCCACCCGCGGCCCTCGCCCGGGCGGCGCGAAGGAGCGCACGCACCCGCGTCGCGTCCTCGTGGCTGTCCGCGTGGGAGCACCGCGGGATCCGGGGGCGTCGCGCGACCCGTCGTCGGCTTTCTCTCACCGTGTACCCCACGGATCGACGACCCGCGTGGCGCTTCCCGGACGATTCCCCCCGCTGCAGGGCGGGGGTTCCCCCGCCGGGTCTCTCCCCCCGGCGTGTTCTCTCTCTCCCCACGCTGCCACGGACGGCCGAGGTGCTCTCCATGACCCTTGTGCTCTTCGTCCTCACCGCATCCGTGTTCGCCGTGTTGCTGCTCGCGGGCATCCTCGCCGTCGCGTCGCTGCTCGGCACTCCCCGTCCTCCGCGCGCGCGCGTCATCACGCCGCTCGAGCGCTTCCGTTACGACGACCGGTCCGAGCCCTTGCGTCGCGCCGAGTGAGGCGTGCGTGGCCGCGTCGTGACGCTCGGGCCCGGTCCTCACGGACCGGGCCCGACGCGTTCACGACACCCTTGACGCGCGCGCGCGTGCGGTGACACCTTCGCGCCGTCGCTCTCGCGGGCACGGACGTCCGCGATGTCACGACCCGCGGCTCCGCCTGCGAACGATTCGCGTGGGCCTCGCGGGCCGCAGCCCTTCCCGTCGTTCGCATGGAGGCGAACCGCTGAGCTCGTTCCTGGTCCAGGGTGGGACCCTCGTGTGCATGGACGCCGTGCGCACCGTGGCGCGCGCCGACCTGCTGGTCGTGGACGGTCGCATCGCGGCGATCGGCGACGCCGTGCCCGCGGCGCTCGCCGCACTGCCCGGCGGGCGCGCCGCCGACGCGTTCGACGCGCGCGGCGCGTTCGTGCTGCCCGGGTTCGTGCACGCCCACCTGCACCTGTGCCAGACGCTGTTCCGCGGACTCGCCGAGCAGAGCGACCTGTTGCGCTGGTTGCGCGAGGGGATCTGGCCGCTCGAGGCCGCGCACACCGAGGAGTCGCTGGCCGCGTCGGTGCGGCTCGGGGCGTGCGAGCTCATCCGCGGTGGCGTCACGTGCGTGAACGACATGGGCACCGTGCACCACGCCGATGCGCTCGGCGAGACGCTGGCGGCCACCGGGCTGCGCGCCGTGTTCGGTCCCGCGCTCATGGACCGCGGCGTGGGTGTGCCGGCGCGCCTGCTCGAGGGCGCCGAGCGCGCGCTCGAACGCGCGCTCGCGGTGGCCGATCGACACCACGGGGCCGCCGAGGGCCGGTTGTCGGTGTCGCTCGCGCCGCGCTTCATCCTGTCGTGCAGCGAGGACCTGTGGCGCGGGGTCACCGAGGCGTCGCGCGCTCGCGGCCTGCTCGTGCACACGCACATGGCCGAGGCGCCCACCGAGGGTGCCGAGGTGAAGGCCGCGGTCGGCATGCACGCCGCGCCGTGGTTCGATTCGCACGGTTTCCTGCACGAGAGGTTCGTGGCCGCGCACGGCGTCTGGCTCGACGACGACGAGCTGCGCCGCGTGCGCGCCGCCGATGCGGCCCTCGTGCACTGCCCGGGCTCGAACCTCAAGCTGGGTTCGGGGATCGCCGACGTGCGCGCGTGGCGCCGGGCGGGGGTGCGTTGCGGACTCGGTTCCGACGGTGCGCCGTGCAACAACCGGCTCGACACGTTCCACGAACTGGGTCTCGCCGCCGGGCTCGCCCGCGTGGTGCACCGCGACGACCCGCTCGGGGCCGCCGACGTGCTCGCGCTGGCGACCTGCGACGGCGCGGCGGCACTGGGGCTCGCGGACCGCACGGGTTCGCTCGAGGTGGGCAAGCAGGCCGACCTCGCGGTGGTCGCGCACGACCGCGCGCACCACGGCCCGTTCGCGACGCGCGACCCGTACGACACGATCGTGCACGCGACGCAGGCCGCCGACGTGCGGCTCACCATGGTGGACGGCCGCGTGCTCCAGCGCGACGGCGTGTTGACGGGGCTCGACGAAGGACGCTGCACCGAGGACGCGGTCCGCGAGGCGCGCTCGCTCGCGCAGCGCGCGGGTTTCGCGGGAGCGGCCTCGTGAGGTCGCGCGACGACCGGAGGACGACACGATGATCGTGGGACCGTGCACGGTGATCACCGGCGGGCCGGAGCCCAAGGTGTACGAGGACGCGGGCGTGCGCATCGTGGGTTCGCACATCGCGCAGATCGCGGGCGCCGGCGACCTCGCGCGCGCGTACCCCGACGAGACGTTGTGGCCGGCGCGCGATCGCGTGGTGATGCCGGGGTTCGTCAACACGCACGCCCATCTCGCGCGGCACCTCGCGCGCGGTCTGGGCCTGCGCGAGCCCGCCGAGTGGCGCGCCTACGACCGTGCGCTCTCGGCCGAGGACGTGAAGCAGGCCGTGTCGGCCGCGCTCGTCGAGGGGCTGCGCCACGGCGTCACCACCGTGGTGGACTTCCATCGCTCGGGCGCGTGCCTCGACCTGTCGCTGTCGGAGGTCATGGGGGCCGCCGACGCGGTCGGCGTGCGCGTCGCGACCTGCTACGGCGCCGCCGAGGAGGACACGCCGCTCGAGCGTCGCGCCGCGATCGACGAGAGCGTGGGGTTCGCCAAGGAGCTCTCGCGCCGTCGTCAGGGCCGACTGCGCGGCATGCTCGGCGTGCAGGCGCGCACGCTCGGGGGCATCGAGACGCTGCTCGCCGAGGCCATGGAGGCCGCGGGTTCGGACTACGCCGTGCACGTGGACCTGGCGCTCGATCTCACGCCCGCCGAACGCTGGGGCCGTCCGCACGTGCTGCCCTCCGACGCGCTGCCGGCGCTGTGGGCGCACGCCGAGCGTGCACCGCGCGACCTGCTGGGTGCGGTGCGCGATCGCGGTGACGCGTTGTCGGCGAGCGGCGTGCACGCCACCGCGGCGCAGCTGCGCGACAGCGAGCTGGCGTGGGGGAGCGACGAGGGTGTGAACGCACCACCGGTGCCCGAGGGCGCGTTCGCGCCGCGCACCAGCGAGGCGCATTACCGACGACTGTTCGTGCACGGTGCGCGCTGGGCCGCCGACCACTTCGGCGAGGAGTTGGGCGTGCTCGCACCGGGAGCACCCGCCGACCTCATCATGCTCGACTACCGACCCGCGACCGAGCTGTCGAACCGCACCGTGCAGCACCACCTCTGGACCGGGCTGCTGCGGTCGGGGGTCTCGGGCGTCATGGTGGCGGGCCGCGTCGTGATGGACAACGGTGTGCTCACCACGGTGGACGAGCGCGAGGTCTCGATTCGCGCCCGCGAGTGCGCCGCGCGGCTCTGGCGTCGTCTGGGCTGATCCGCCGGGAGCCCGAGGTCGCCCGCTGCCACCGGCCCATGGCCGCGCAGGTCACCGATGTCCGAATCTCATGACGAGGTTGTTGCGCGCCGCCGAGCGCGGCCGCATCGTCGTGGCATGGGACGCGACGACGGACGGTGGTTCCGGGACGGCATGCCATGGTGGGCGTGGGTCGCGCTCGCGCTCGCGCGCGTGGCCGCGCTGCTGCCGCTGCTCGTGGTGGGTCTGCTGGCGTGGTGGTTGGCCCAGGGCGGTGTGCGCGAACTCCCGGGACTCGCGAAGCGGGCGTGGCACGCCGTGCAAGCGGCGGCCGATTCGACGATCGGGAGGGCGCCATGAGGTCGCTCCGGATGTGGCAGGTGGACGCGTTCACGCAGCAGGTGTTCGCGGGCAATCCCGCGGCCGTCGTGCTGCTCGAGAGCCCGCTCCCCGACGCCACGCTGCAGGCCATCGCGGCCGAGAACAACCTGAGCGAGACGGCGTTCCTCGTCGCGCAGGGTCACGACTACGGCATCCGCTGGTTCACCCCCACGGTGGAGGTGGACCTGTGCGGACACGCCACGCTCGCGGCCGGCTACGTGGTGTTCGAGCACCTCGAGCCCACGCGCGAGACGGTGGTGTTCCATTCGCGCAGCGGTCCGCTCACGGTGCATCACGACCACGCGAGCGAGCGCATCACGCTCGACTTCCCGGCGGCCGCGTGCGAGCGCGTTGCGCTCGAGGACGCCGTCGCGCAGGCGGTCGGCGTGCGCCCGTCCGAGACCTGGCAGGGCCGATCCCTGCTCGCGCTGTTCGCCGACGAGGAGCAGGTGAGGTCGCTCAAGCCCGATTTCGCGCGCGTCGCCTCGCTGCCGGGATTCGGCCTCGTGGCCACCGCACCGGGTCGTGATTGCGACTTCGTCTCGCGCTACTTCGTGCCGCAGGCGGGCGTGAACGAGGACCCGGTGACGGGCTCGACGCACAGCCTGCTCGTGCCGTGGTGGGCGGTTCGGGTCGGCCGCACCTCGCTCACCGCGCGGCAGGTCTCGGCTCGCGGCGGCTGGCTGTGGCTGGAGCACCGCCCGCCCCGCGTGCATATCGCCGGGCACGCGGTGGAGTACATGTCCGCCACGGTCGAGCTTTGACAGGTCCGTGGCACGGGCCCGGGGGCGCGAGGTAGCATCGAAGGACGTTCCCACGTCCCCGGAGATCTCCGTGCCCCCTCGTCGCTCGTCGTTCCCGCGCGCCCTGCGCGTGCTCGTGCCCGCACTGGTGGTGGTGTGCGCGATGGCCGCGGCACCCAACAGCGTGCGGCAGCCCCGGCTCGAGGACGTGATCGCACCGGCCGGCAGCACCGCGCCGTACCTGCTCTCCGCCGACCTCTGGCAGGGCATCGACCGCCGCGTGAAGCTCGACACGCTGGTGTTCGTGCTCGAGAACGGTGCCCGGACCTGTCAGGTGCTCGATCGCGACAGCACGTGGGTCGTGGACTACACGTGGATCTACCCGCACACCGTGTTCCCCGAGCGCTGGTACGACCCGCGCGATCTGTTGCGCACCGGCGATTCGCTGCGCGTCTCCGACGACGCCGACCTGCAGTGCACGTTCGGCACGCTGCGTGTAGCGGTGCGCGCACGGACACTCGCGCAGGCCACGAGTGAGGCCTACCGGTTGTGGCCCACCGTCATGCCGACCGCGTTGCAGGGTCGGCTCAAGCTCAAGGTGGAACGTCTTCCCGCCGCGCTGACGCCCCGGAACGGACGAGGCCGGCCCCTTGCGGGACCGGCCCCTCGTGGCGGCGTACCCCCCCGGGTCATGGCCGCCGAATGAGTCGCGGATCAGGGTCCGTGTTCGACCGACGGGGTGAGGAACGCGCGCTCGAGCCGATGCTCGGCGACGTCCCAGTCCACCGAGTCCAGCAACGTGGCGAAGCGACGTCGTCGGTCGCCGCCCGCCTCGTGCGCGCTGCTCGAGTCCACCACCTCGAAGACCAGCACGGGTTCGTCGTTCCACACCGACAGCTGCTCGGGTTCGTCACCCATGACGCAGCGCAGACGCGCGAGGTCATGGTCCCAGACGAGCGCCACCCAGCCGCGTGAGGCCAGGGCGCACGCTCCGAGCTCGGCGACGAACGCGTCGTATCCGCCGAAGTCCTGCGCCATCCGCTCGGCCAGGAGGGGGCGGGGCCCGCGGCTGTCGCCACCCAGCTGCGCCAGCATGAGCGTGTGGGCTTTCGCACTGGCGAGCAGGGGCTGGAGCGCGGTCTCGACCGACCGCAGTTCGCTGTACACGGGGTGTGCGGTCCCACGGTCCGCGGTCGCGCGCAGGCGCAGGACCTCGTTCGCTTTTCCCACGACGATCCGTCTTCCCGCCGCGCTGACGCCCCGGAACGGACGAGGCCGGCCCCTTGCGGGACCGGCCCCTCGTGGCGGCGTACCCCCCCGGGTCATGGCCGCCGAATGCGTCGCGGATCGGGAGTCGCGGTTGCGCGGGGCCGACCGGCCCCGCGCCCACTCAACGGACCGCGAGGACGACCGCGGGAGGACCGCGCACGCCGTGGACGGTCGTGCCGCGCGCGGGTGGAGTGGCCGCGGCGAGGGTCCCGAACGGCGCAGTGCCTCCCAACGACGGGGTCGCCAGCGCCGGTGCGACCGGCGGCAGCGTGGCGAGGCTGGATGCGATGCGGCGCAACGACGGACCCGAACGCAGGGTCGCGCGACGGGCGCGATCGGGCGTGCGGAACTGCGGACGCTGGGCGGCGCGCAGCGGTTCGGCCTCGACCTCGGTGGCCGCCGCCGCGTCGTGGGCCGCGATCGTCGCGGCGGGTCGCCACTCGAAGGGCGCCGAGACCGCGGGTCGCACCGCCAGCAGGACGAGGAGTGCGAGTGCCGCCGCCATGACCCACACGACGCGCGTCGGCGTCACCGTGCTGGCGGGCACGGCGATCGCGCGCGGGCGCGGGGTCCGGCGGGGCGTTCTCGTCATGGGGCGCGACTCCTCGTCTGTGAAGGGGTGGCAGGTCCCTGGGGGAGGTCGTGACGCGAGAGGTGGGGCGACCTGCCGACGAACGCAATATCGGGCCTCCGCCACTCGAAAGAAAACTAGATTGTTCGTTCACGAACGTGAGGTTCAACCTCACGGTGAACCCGCGTGCGCATGTGACGCGTGGTTGCGCTCGCTGCTGTACCGATGCGGTCACCTCGCGTGGTGCCGGTGCCCGCGTGCGTTCACCCGGGTCGCGGCGGCAACGCGTTCGGTCGGCGTGAAGCCGTTGCAGGGGTTCGGATTGCGTGGGTGGCAGGGGTGCGGCACGCGGGCTGCAAGGGAGACGTGTCGTCGCTGTCACGATCGTTCCCGAACCCGTTCCCGGAGGATCCCATGCGAACCGTCGCCCGTCTCGTCCTCGCCGCCGTGCTTGTCGCACTCGCCGCACCGTTCGCGGCCGCGCATCCGGTCACGCCGCGCGTGGATCGTCGTGAGGCCCGGCAGGAGGCCCGCATCCACGTCGGTGTGCGCAGCGGGAAGGTCTCGCTGCGAGAGGCCCGGCGCCTGCAGGCCGGCCAGCGTCGCATCCGTCGCATGGAGGCGATCGCCAAGTCCGACGGTGTCGTCACGCCGCGCGAGCGCGTCCGACTGGAGCGCGCGCAGGACCGGCAGTCGCGCCGCATCGCCCGCGCCGTGCGCCGCGGTCCACCATCCGGAGGACCGCACGCGTCGAGGCCGGTCCCACGCACGCCAGGGCCGTGAGGGCCGGAGCGACGGACCCCCGGTGGAGCGATCCACCGGGGGTTCCGTGTTCGCGCGTTCAGCGCACCGGGGGCAGCAGGTCGAGCAGCCGCTGGTACGACACGGTCCACGTCACGGTGCGATCGTCCACCCCGATCGGCCACGAGCACTCGAGCCGCGCCCGCGAACTGGGATCGGGGATGCCCGTGCGCCACATGAGCGACACGCCGGCCTCGCTCCGCCAGTCCCTCGGGTCGGGGACGTCACGACCATCCGAGCGGAACCGGCGCCCGATCTCGTGGTCCCAGATCGCACCGGTGGCGATGTTGGCGCCGAACTGCAGCGGCATCCACGCGGGCAGGGGCAGTCGCAGCACCCGTCGCAGGTCGTCCACCAGCACGAGTTCGCTGCGCGCGAACACCGCGCCCGTGCCGCTCTCGGGATCGGCCTCGAGCGTCCGCAGCGAGTGCACGCCACCCAGCACGAACGCCGCCTGCGGGACGGCCTCGCCGTGCAGTCGTCCGTAGCTCACCTGCGAGACGAGCCCGAGGTGATCGCCGATCGAGACGTCGCCGCCCATGTCCACGCGCAGACGTCGGTAGTCGAACGCGCTCCCCAGCGCGGGCGAACTCGTCCACTGGTTGTACGCCATGCGCAGGCGGGTGCCGGGCAGGGTCGTGACGAGTGTGAGGTTCGCCTCGCGCACGCGGCCGGTCGCGGCCGGGTCGTTCTGCGGCACGACGGGGCCGTCGCCGAACAGCGTCCACGTCGAGGTGGTCGTGCGCGCCGACTCGAGTTGGTCGCGCCAGGTCAGCGCGGCCAGGTTGCGCGGCCCGACGAAGCGCGCGCGCGCGCTCCAACCGTCCTGCCGCAGGTAATGCTCGTGGTCGTCGCCGTTGACGAACGCGGCGAGTTCCGACAGCCACGGTTCGTACGTGTCGCGGTGGAGCGCCCAGGTCGTGCGGCCCGCCGTGGCGCCCAATTCGACGCGTGCGCGGGTCGTGCCCACACGCCACGACCGCGCGATCGTGACCTCGCCCAGCACGTCGTTCGGGCCGTTCGCCCACTGCGCCCAGGTGCGCAGGCGCGTGCCGGCGACGAATCGCGAGGCGGCCGACAACCCGAGCCGTGCGCCGTCCACGCGGTTGAACCCGACCGCGGGGGCGAGCGCGATGCTGCGCACGGTGATCGTGCGAGCGCGGCGCCCCGGGTTCGCGAGTCCCACCGCGAGCGCGGAGTCGAGTCCCGCGGTGTCGAGCGGGGCCACGGTGGCGCCGAACCACGCGTCGGTGGAGTCCGAGAGCGTGCGCATGTAGGCGTTCATGAGGCTGTCGCTCGCGCCCGGGGTCTGGGCCGAGGACGCCCCCGGCAGCGACAGGGCGAGCGCGCCGAGCAACGCGATCAGGCGCCTCATCGGGCCTGCCCCGCGCGCACGCGCATGCGATGCAGGCGACCGTTCCCGTGTGCGCCCGTGAACACCGAGTCGGGCAACCCGGTGTTGATGGTGTAGTCGGTCATCATCATGGCGAAGTCGGCCGAACGCCCCACGCGCGGCAGCGGCACGGTGAACTCCACACGCACGAGGGCGCGCGACAGCACCCAGAAGTCGCCGACCCGTGTGCGCTCCACCACCATGTGCGGGATGCGACGGAGCAGCAACGGCACCGGGGACTGCTCGAACTCCAGCTCCTGCCGCACGATCACGTTCTCCCGCGTGTCCACCCAGATGCGACCGCGCGGCTCGTACACCGCGAGCGAGGAGCGCGGCTCGAACGCCAGCGTGTAGACGATGTGGTCGCCGACGATGGTGCGATCCTCGATCGTGAACCGGTAGTCGCGGCGGTTCTCGGCGCGGATCGCGAAGTTCACGATCTCCTCGCCCATGCTCGGTGAGAACGCCACGTCGTCGTCGTCGTCGTCCTTGTCGTCGAGCACGAAGCGGCGCAGTTCGACGGTGTGCACCTGGGACGGACGACGTTTGTACACGCGTGCGACCGTCTCCGAGAACAACTCGGGTGAACCCGACGTGGACGTGTTCCGCAGCAGTCGCAGCGTGGCGGTGAACGACTGGTCGAGCAGCAGCGAGTCGCGCCTCGCCTCGCCGCGCGCGACGCGATCGAGGATCTCGCCGAGGGTCACGCGGCGCGCGCTCACCAGTTCCGGCGTGACCTCGGTGCGCATGGTGTCCTCGACCGCGAGCACCGCCCGCGGGTCGTCCGCGCGCGCGGGAGCGGTGAGCGGGGCGAGCGTGCTCACGAGGGCGGCGAGCACGATCAGGGCGAGCACGGGCGACGGGGGACGTACGGTCATGGGACCTCGGGGGGTGAGATGGGGGGACACTCACGCTAGGACGGGGTGCGGCGCCTCCGCAACACCGCGCGTCGGGCACGCCACGGCGCGGGCACGGTGCGAAGGGTCCCGGCGCCGCTCGCACGGGGGTTGCGGGGCGTCGCGGGCTTCGGCATGGTGCGTGCGAGGGAAGCGGGGTGGACACCGCGCGGATGCCGCGCGCCGCCCCGGGACCCGCCCGCGGGCGGGACGCTCCACGCGAGAGGACCCCATGCACCCGACCATCCGTCGCATCACCCGCCCCGTCGCCGCGGTCGCGCTGACCGCGCTGCTCGCCGGTGACCCGGCCCTCGCCACCCCGTCGGCGTTCGCGCTCCCGGCGCTCGGGTCCACCAACGACCCGACCCCGACGGTGCTCGCCTTCGCCACGCTGCCCGCGCCCGAGGTGCTCGGGGTCACGTACCGCTCGCGGTCGCGGCGATCGGCGCGCAAGCCCGAGTCGGCGGGCGTGAGCCAGGTGCACGTCGGGTTCTTCGACCCCGACGGTCCGCAGGGGCGCCGGCTCGACCTCGGCGTGCGCGGCGGGCCCATGCTCGACGAGAACCTGCAGGTCGGCATCGGGGTGGACTGGATCCGTCGCAGCGAGAACGTCTCGAGCGTCACCTACGAGACGAGCGGCCCCGGCGGCGTGCCCATCCAGGTGACACAGGAGGTCTCGCGCGCCTCGGTGAACATGTTCCCCATCCTCGCGTTCGTGCAGGTGTCGGCGTCCGACGACATGGGTGTGGTCCCGTACTTCGGTGCCGCGGCCGGCTACGAGCTGCTGGTGCTGTCGGGCGACGACTTCGTGAACGCGCGTTCGTACGAGGGCACGTTCAGCGGCTGGGGCTGGCAGCTGTGGGGCGGGCTCGGCCTGCCGCTCGGCGGCCGCTCGCGGTTCACCGGCGAGGTGTACGTGAACGGGGCCGAGCTCGCGCGCGACGCGACCCTGTTCCCCTCGGGCGCGACCGTGCGCGAGACCGTGGACGCCGACGGTGTCGGCGCACGGCTCGGCGTGGCGTGGGGCTTCTAGCCGCACCCCTCGCGTTCCCGTCTCCAGAAGGGCCCCGGTGCTGGCGAGCACCGGGGCCCTTCCCGTACCCTCGCGCGGCCATGCCCCGCCGATCCCCGCGCTCCAAGCGCAAGGCCGCCGCCCCGAAGCTGCCGCAGAAGCCGCGCGCCCGCACCACGCCGGGCCGCGCTCCCGCGGCGGCCGCTCGCAGCACGCACGCCACGAAGGGCGCGCGCGGCACGGCCGCGCCCGCGCCGCGACCCGCGCGTCGCAAGGCGACGCGTCGTACACCGGCCTCGCGCGGTCGTGCGACCGCTCCCGATCCGGTGCGCGTGCGTTCACTGCTCGAGGCCTTGCACGAGCTCTATCCCGACGCGCGCTGCGCGCTCGACCACGAGACGCCGCTGCAACTGCTCGTGGCCACCATCCTCTCGGCGCAGTGCACCGACGAGCGCGTCAACAAGGTCACGCCCGCGTTGTTCGCCCGTTGGCCCGACGCCGCCGCGCTCGCGGCCGCGGACCCCGCGGAGCTCGAACGCGCCGTCCACTCCACCGGGTTCTTCCGCAACAAGGCCAAGTCCATCCGCGAGGCGTGCGCCGACCTCGTCGCCAAGCACGGCGGCGAGGTGCCGCGCACGCTCGAGGAGCTGACCCCGCTGCGCGGCGTGGGTCGCAAGACCGCCAACGTCGTGCTCGGGAACGCCTACGGCATCGCGTCGGGCATCGTGGTGGACACGCACGTCGCCCGACTCTCGAACCGACTCGGGCTCACCACCGAGACCGACCCGGTCCGCATCGAGTTCGCGCTCCAGCCGCTCGTGCCGCGCG
The DNA here is from genome assembly GCA_041184705.1 of Candidatus Eiseniibacteriota bacterium. Lineage (GTDB taxonomy): Bacteria > Eisenbacteria > RBG-16-71-46 > RBG-16-71-46 > RBG-16-71-46 > JAIOPA01. The sequence continues at coordinate 8,882 of JBEGJG010000088.1, read as the reverse complement.
AGTGGTGGACCCTGTTCTCGCACTGGCTCATCCTGCACGGTCGCGCCGTGTGCAACGCGCGCAAGCCGGCCTGCAGTCGTTGTCCGATCCACGCGCTCTGTCCGCGCGTCGGGGTCACCGTCTCCGCCTGATCGCATCCACCGGGAGTCCCGCCGTGAACCGCACCTCGCGCCTTCTGCTCGTCACCGTCGCCCTGTCGTTCGCCGTGCCCGTCGCCGCCGCCCCCGCACCGTTGCTCGGGATCTCGGGCGGAGAGGGTGTGGCCGTCACCGACGACGCCCGCGCCTATCTCACCAACCCCGCGGCGATCGGGTTCCGCTACCCGTCCGAGTTGTGGCTGTCGTGGCGCGGCGAGGACGAGCCGACGCGGTTCGAGGGCGGACTCGGCAGCACGGGGCCGTTCGGCTACGCGGTCACGCGCGAGGCCGAGGGCGGCTATCGCTACGGCTTCGGTTTCGCGCTCGGCGACGGTCCGCTGCGTCTCGGCTGGGCGAACGACCTGTGGGTCGCCGGCCGTCCGCGCGAGGAGCGCGCGCTCGACGCGCGTGCCGGTCTGCTGCTGCGCGCCGCGCCGTGGTGGAGCGCCGGGGCCACCGTGGCGCACGTGTTCGAGCCGTCGTTCGGCGGCGCGCGCCTGCCGCGCACCTACACGGTCGGGCTCGGACTGCGTCCGCTCGCGATCTCTCGCACGCGCGCGCACGGCGCGGGTGTGCGCTTCTCGCTCACCGGCGACGTCACGATGGAGGAGCGCGCCGCGCTCTCGACCGCACGCGTGCGTTTCGGTGCGGCGATCGAACCGCTGCGCGGTCTCGAGTTGGCGTTCTCGGGTTCGGACCACGGGGCGTTCACGGTGGGCGTCAACGCGCGTCTCGCGCGCAGTGGGTTCACGGTCTCGCGCGACGAGCGCGAGGACGGCACGCAGGACGGACGTTGGACGTTCAGCTCGCACGGCGGTGACGATCGCGGTCTCTCGGTGCCGCGCAGCGAACGTCGGGTCGCGGTCGTGTCGCTGGGCGGCAACCTCGACGACGAACCGTTGGTGGGGGGTGTGACGGGTGGCGGCGGTGGCCGCGCCGCGCGACCGGTGCACGCCGTGCTCGAGCGCGCGCTCACCGATCCGCTCACGAAGGGCGTGCTCCTGGAGCTCAACGGGGTCTCGGGCATGGCGCAGCTCGAGGAGTTGCGTCCGCGCGTGCAGCGCCTGGTGCTCGCCGGCAAGCCGGTGGTCGCGTACATGGAGTACGGCGGCGGTCGAGGCGACCTCTACCTCGGCAGCGCCGCGACGCGCGTGTACGCGTCGCCGGCCGCGTCGTTCGACGGACTCGGGTTGCGTGTCGAGCGCCGTTCGTACCGCTCCATGCTGGAGCGTTTCGGGATGCGCATGGACCGCGCCAGCGTGGGCGACTTCAAGAGCGCGTACCGCAACTTCAGCGTGGACTCCACGCCGCCCGCCGACACCACGGTGATCCAGACCATGCTGCGTCAGCGGCAGGAGCTGTTCGTGACCACCGTGTCGGGTGGTCGCCGCATCCCGGCCGAGCGTCTCATCGCCGTGCTCGACGGTCGTTCGTACGAGTCGCGCACGCTCGCGCGCCTCGGCGTCATCGACTCGGTCGGTTGGCGCGACGAGGCGCTCGCCGAACTCGGTCGCCTCACCGGACTCGGCCGCAAGCCGGCCACCGTGGATCTCGCGCGCACGCCGGAGTCGCGCGAGCGCTGGTCCACGCCGAAACGCATCGCGGTGGTGTACGCGGGCGGTGCGATCGTGAACGGTCGCAGCGGCAACGACGTGCTCTCGGGCGCGACGATGGGCGACCGCACCATCATCGCGCAGCTCGAACGCGCGTTCCGCGCTCCCGGTGTGGAGGCGGTGGTGTTGCGCGTGGACAGCCCCGGTGGCGCGGCGACCGCGTCGTACCTCATGGACCACGCCGTCGAACGCCTCAAGCGCGAGACGAAGAAGCCGTTGGTGGTGTCCATGGCCTCGGTCGCGGCGAGCGGTGGCTACTTCATGTCGGCGCACGCCGACCGCATCCTGGCGAACCGTCACACCGTGACGGGCTCGATCGGCGTGCTGTACGTGAAGCCGTCGTTCGAGGGCGTGTACGAGAAGCTGGGCGTGCGGCAGGAGGACTTCGACCGTGGCGATTACATGCGCGCGTTCTCGCCCGCGCGCTCGTGGCGCCCGCAGGATCAGGCCGCGGCCGACAGCGCCATCCAGCGCAACTACCGCACGTTCGTCTCGCGCGTCGCCGACGGCCGCCGCATGGAGTGGTTCGAGGCGCAGGTGTACGCGCAGGGCCGGCCGTGGATGGGCGACGACGCCGTGAAGCACCGGCTCGCGGACTCGATCGGCGGGCTCGACGCGGCGGTGGACGAGGCGCGTCGGCTCGCGGGCATCCCGGCGGGCGAGCGTATCGAGTGGCTCGAGTTCCGCCGCCCGAAGGGTTCGCTGCTCGACCGCGTCATCGGTTCGTGGGTGCGCGCGCGCGTCGCGGAGACGTTCGACCTGCGCACGCTCGAACCGCTGCAGACGGTGGCCGACGACTGGGTGACCGAGCTCGACTGAGCCCGCACGCGTCCTAGCGCGACGCGGCGATCACACGCATGCGCTCGGCCCACGGACCCGTGGGTTCGAGCTCCAGGAAGGCGCGCGCGAAGTGCGCCGCCTCCTGCGCGCGTTCGGTCTCGCCGAGCAGGTGCACGCGATTCCACAGCGCGTCGCACCGCACGTCGCGGTCGGCGTCGTCCACCGCCGCGAACTGCGCGATCGCGCGCAGGCGCAGGGCCCGCCGCGACCAGGGATCGCTCGTGCGCTCGGCCTCGAGCGCCAGCGCCACACCCCATCCGAGACGGCCCTCACCGTAGTGCGGTGAGCGTTCGCAGGCGTCCTTGAAGTGATCGGCCGCGCCCCGATAGTCGTGGCGCACGAGCGCGAGTGCGCCGCGTGCGGCGTGCACGCGCGGCTCGCGCGGGTTGCGGCGTGCCCATGCGGCGAGCCGCGCATCGGCCATGCCGACGCGCACCCGCGTCGCGGCGTCGGGCGACGTCCCTCGCGGCACGCCGCCGAAGGCCGCGGCACGGAAACGGAAGTCGTGCAGCAGCACCCCCAGCGTGCTGTCGGGCAGCGCGGTCACCGCGAGCAGTCCGGCATCGGGTGGCAGCCCGGTGGGATGCTTGGGTCGCGACCACCGCGCCATCGCCACCAACGCCAGCAGCACCACGAGGATGCCCACGAACAGCAGGGTCGGGAGCGCGGGCCAGCGCAGTCGGCGCTCGATCTCCTCGACGGGGGGCGTGGTCATGGGGCGCCGGGCCAGCGCAGTCGGCGCTCGATCTCCTCGACGGGGGGCGTGGTCATGGGGCGCGAGAGTAGGGGGCGGCCACCGATGCGGCAACGGTTCCGCGCGGCCACCCCCCGCACCGGGCCGTTCCGCGGGGATCCCGGGGTGACAGGCCCGCGGCCCCGGCGCCGCGCACACCCATAAGGCCCACGGCGGACGTGGGATGCGTCCCGCCCGAGGAGCGGCCCCGTCGTGCGAACGCGCTCACCGTTTCCCGGCGTTCCCGGCGCGCTCCGCGTTGCCCGGTCCCCACGGGGGCGTTAGCGTGCGCGGGCATGCCCGACCCGCGTGCGGTCCACGGGTCCTCCTCCATCCGATCCCACAGGAACTCCCGATGGCGCTCGCGCGCTTCCTGCAGATCTCCGACCTGCACCTCGGCCGACCGTTCATGTGGCTGCCCGCCGATCGTCGCGACCTGCGACGTCGTGACCAGCAGCACGCGCTCGAGCAGGCGGTGAAGCACGCGGTCGATCGCAACGTGCATGCGCTCCTGATCCCCGGCGACCTGTTCGACGGCGTGCCCGTGGACACCGCCGCGTTCGCGTTCGCGGTGCGTGCGTTCTCGGTGCCCGGTTGCCCGCCGGTCTACATCTCGCCCGGTAACCACGACCCGGCGTCGAACGACAACGCGGCGTGGAGCGCGCGCTTGCAGCAGGCGCGCGGCCTGCACTGGCCCTCGCACGTGCACGTGTTCCCGGATGCGCGTTGGACCTCGGCCACGTTGCCGACGCTGCCCGGCGTGCGGGTGTGGGGTCGTGCGTTCGTCTCGAGCTCGGGCACCATGGACCGACCGCTCTCGGCCGAGTCGCTCGAGCCGGTGCCGCCGGCCGAGGCCGGCACGGTGCACATCGCGGTGTTCCACGGTTCGCGCGAGGACCGCTGTCCGCCCGCGCAGCGCATCACCGCCCCGTTCTCCGAGGCCGAGGTCGCCTCGTCGCCGTTCGCGTACCACGCCGTGGGCCACTACCACGCGCGCTCCGACATCGAGCAGATGCCGGGGGGCGGCACGGTCTCGACCGGCGTGCGGCTCGCCTACGCCGGTTCGCCGGTGGCGCTCGACTACACCGAGACCGGTGAACACGGCGCCCTCGAGGTCACCGTGCGCTTCGGCGAGGGGACGCCCGTGGTGGCGACCGAGTCGCTGCGACTCGACCGTCGTCGCGTGCTTTCCGCGCAGGCCGACGTCACCGGGTGCGCGAGCGCCGACCAGGTGGACCGACGCCTGCTCGCGGCCATGACCGCGGCCGGCTCCACGCCGCACGACCTCGTGAGACTGGTGCTCACCGGACGGCTCGAGGCGGGCGTGTCGTGGAACTCGCCCGGCCGTGACGTGTTCGAGGCGTCGTTCCACACGCGTTGGGATCGCGGGCAGGTGCGCCCCAACCACGACCTCGACGCGTTGCGACGGTCCGAGGGCCGCACGACCGAGGAGCGTTTCGCGCTCGAGATGCTGCGTCGCATGGATGCCGAGACCGACCCCGAGCAGCGCCTCACGCTCGAGCGCGCGCTCTACTACGGGCTCGACGCGTTCCGCATCCGCGAGGTCCACCCGCAGTGGGAGGAGGTCGCGGGCTCATGAGGATCCTCGAACTCGAGATCGCCGGCTTCGGTGGGCTGCGCGGCAAGTGGCGTTTCGAGCCCGGCCGCGTGAACGTCATCCTCGACGACAACGAGCGCGGCAAGTCCACGCTGTTCGCCGCGATCACCGCGGCGCTCTACGGTCTCGACGCCGACCGTCGCACGCACCGCGTCGTGACGCCGCTCGAGCGCTGGCGCCCGTGGGGCGGTGGGGCGTACCGCATCGTGCTCGCCCTCGAGTGCGAGTCCGGCCCCTACCGCATCGCGCGCGACTTCGACAGCGGCACGGTCGCGGTCTTCGATCGCACGGGCAGCGAGGTCACGCCGCGCTTCCTCGACGACCGCGACGAGTACCCCGTGGGCCGCGTGCTGCTCGGTCTCGATCGCACCGAGTTCGAGAAGTGCGTGCTGCTCGCGCAGGGCGAACTCGACGCCGTGGTGCCCGCCGACGAGAAGGCGCGCCGGGCCTCGACGCTCAAGAGCCGACTCGAGAACGCGGCCGACTCGCACGTGGGCGACACCAACGCCTCCGAGGCCATGCGCGTGCTCGAGGAGTCGCTGCGCCAGTACCACGTCGCCGAACTCGACTTCACCGGCACCATCGACAACGCGCTCGCGCGACTCGAGTCGAAGCGCGACGCGGTCGAGGTCGAGATCCGCGAGATCGAGGCCACGCTGGTCGCCGCGCAGGCGCCGATCGACGACCTGCATCAGTTGTCGCAGAACGAGCAGCGCCTGCAGGAGCGGCTGCGCGAGCTCGAGGTGGAGCGTCGTGCCGGGTTGGCGGTGGACCTCCGCCGCACGCTCGAGGAGCAGGACGCGGCACTCACGGAGGTCGCGCGCCTCGAGGGTGAGGCCGCTGGGCTCGTCACCGTGGCGGCCCTGTCGCCCACGGCCGAGGACGAGTTGCGCGATTCGGTCGCGCGCCTCGAGACCGCGACGCGTTCGCTCGCCGATCACGAGAAGCGACACCACGACGAGGTGGGGCGTGAGCGCGAGGCCATCGCGCTCGAGTTGCGCGATCTCACCGCGTACGGGTCGTTCACGGTCGAGGACGCCGATCGCTGCGTCGCGATGGCCTCCGACCTGCGTCACGTGCTCATGCAGGACACGCTGCTGCGTCATCAGGTGTTCGAGTTGCGTGACGCGCTCGCGGCGAAGGGTCACGTGCCCGAGCAGATCCAGTTCCTGCAGCAGCGCTTCGGCGAGCTGCCGGCCGAGAGCGTCGAACTGCTGCGTCAGCAGGCCGAGCTCAACCTCGGTTTCCAGAACGAGTCGCAGGGCCTCGAGTCGCAGCGCACCACCGCCACCGACACGTTGCGCGAGGTGGACGAGGCCCGCACCGCGCGTCGTGCCCCGGCCTGGGTGCTCACCAGCGTCGGCGCGCTGCTGGCGGTCTCGGGCCTGGCGCTGTGGTTGCTTCGCGACCTCATGGTGCCGGGGTTCGCGGTCTCGGGGCTCGGCTTCGCGGTCCTCGTGGGCGGGTTGCTCATGCTGGGTAGTGTGGGCCGCCTGCGGCGCGACGAGCGCAACGACGCGCTGCGATCGCTCGGCGAGGCGCAGAGCCGTCTCAACGCCCTGCACCTGCGCCGCACCGAGAACGAGGCGGGGTTGTCGGGCATCGCGCGCGGCATGGGCTACCGCGACAGCGTGGACCTGCTGCGACAGTTCAGCGAGTACGTGAGGTTGGTGGAGGACTCGGGGCCGCTGTTCCGCGCGCAGGCGCAGCTGGCCGAGCTCGACGAGCGGCGGCGCCGCGTGATGGACGAGGCCCAGCCGTTGTTCGCGGCCTCGGGTCAGTCGGTGCTCACGCCCGACACCCTCGAACTCGTCGCGCACGACGCGCGCCGCTCGCTCGTCGCGCGCCAGCGTCTGGCCGACCTCGATCGTGGTCTGGGGTGGGTCGAGGGCGAGAAGCGCTCGCTCGAGGAGACCGTGCGGACCCATCGCGAGCGAGCGCTCGCGGTGCTGGCCGCGGCCGGGATCCCCTACGACGCCGCGCGCGGCTGGTCGCATCACGTCAGCGAGATGCGCCGACTCATGGAGAGCCGTCTGCGGCATGCGCTCGTGGTCGAGGAGTTGCTGCCCGCCGCGCGCCGTCGCCTGCAGCCCGAGGCCGAGATCGCGCAGCGTCGCCGTCAGCTCGACCTGTTGCTCGCCGGTGGCGAGTTGCCTCCGCACGCTCGCTCGTCGGCCGACGTGGACCTCGAGGTGCGCAACACGCGCGCCGAGTTGGAGGACGTGCAGCGACAGCGCGAGAACCGCCGGGTCGAGGTCGAGGAGGTGTGGCGTCGCCACGCCCAGAAGCGGCCGGAACTGGACCTCGAGCAGGACCGCCTCGGGCGCGCGATCGAGCGTGCGGTGCGCTTCAAGGGTTCGATCGAGATCGCGCGCGACACCGTGCAGAAGGTCGCCACCGACACGCATCGCAAGTGGGCCGATTTCCTCAACGACCGCGTGGGCGCCATCCTCGCGTCGTTCGGGTCGTCGGTCGAGGGCGTGCGCTTCGGCGAGGACCTCGACTTCTCGGTGCAGCTGCGCGACGGCCCGCTCGTGTCGCGTGGCAAGGCGCACCTCCACCTGTCGTCCGGTGCGCGCGACCAGTTGTACCTGGCGGTGCGGCTGGCGATCGGGGAGTTCCTGTCGCGCGGCGGGGAGTCGCTGCCGCTGCTCGTGGACGACGTCTTCGCGACCAGCGACGACGACCGCCTGCGCGCCGGGATGCGATCGCTCATCGAGGGGCTCGGCGCGGGCCATCAGGTGCTGTACGCGACCTGCCACCGCAGCCGCGTGAACGAGCTGCGCCGCCTCGACCCCGACCTGCACCGGGACCGCGTTCACGTGGTGGATCTGCGCGCCACCTCGAGCCCCGTCGGGCGTTGAGCCGCACCCCTTCGCCGGTTCGCGACGCCCTCGGCGTCGCGGTCGCGTGGTTGCTGTTGTCGGATGCGTGCTACGCGGTCATGCGGGTCACCACGCGCATGACCGCCGAGGTCGCACCGTTGCCGTGGGCGCAGATCGCGGCGTTCCGGTTCCTCGTCGGCGCGCTGGTGCCGCTCGGGGCGGCCTTGCTGCGCGGGACCTCGTTGCGCGTCAACGACACGCGCAACGCGTGGCTGCGGTCGTTGTTCGGCACCGGTGGCGGCTTGGCGTTGTTCTACGCGCTCGGCACGCACGCCTTGCCGGTCGGTGACGCGACCACGCTGTACTCGACCGCGCCCTTGTGGGTCGCACTGCTCGCCGCGCCCATCCTGGGCGAATCCGTGGGACGCACCGTGTGGATCGCGGTCGCGATGGGATTCGTGGGCGTGGCCACGCTGCTGCATCAGGGCTTCTCGTCGGTGGGCCCCACCGGGCTCATCGTGCTGGCCGGAGCCTGCAGTTACGCGATCGCCATCCTGCGCGTGCGGCGCATGTCGGCGAACGAGTCGAGTGAGGCGATCGGGTTGCACATGTCGCTCACCGCGGGCGTGGTCCTGCTCATCCTCGCGCTGCCCGACCTGCGACCCATCCCGCGCGAGGCGTGGCCGCCGTTGATCCTGAGCGCGCTGAGCGGTGGTCTCGGGCAGGCGGTGTTCGCGCGCGCTTACGCGCACGGTGCGGCGTCGCGGCTCGCGGCGTTCAGCTACGCGGGGGTGCTGTTCACGTACCTGCTCGAGGTCGCGTTGTTCGGGCGGGTGCCGGCGGCGCACCAGTTCATCGGGGCGGGGTTGATCGTGGCGGCGGGGGTCATGGTGTCGGTGGCGGCGTCGCGGCGGTCGAACCGGGTCGCGTAGCACGGCGCACCTCTTGCGGGCGATCGCGGCTCGTGACGCATCGCTTGGGCGTCGGCGTGGGCGTAGGCGTCGGCGCGGGTGGGTCGGGGATGCGTCGCGGGGCGACCGGTCGGCTCGGGCTCCTGCCCTCGCCTCCCTGGCGCTCGCGGACGGCCTGCGCGCATCTCTGCGCTCCGGCCTGCTC
>JBEGJG010000087.1:0-9532 GCA_041184705.1 Candidatus Eiseniibacteriota bacterium | reverse complement strand
GCTCTACGACCTCGACGGGCGTCGCACGCGACGTCTCGTGGGGCCGCTCGTCTCGGGCGCACACGGCGAGCGTCGTCTGTCGCTGGGTGGGATCGAGCCTGGCATCCATCTGGCCGTGCTGCGCGCCGAGTCCGACGCCGGTGCACTCACGCGCGTGGCGCCGTTCCGCGTCGAGGATCGGCCATGAGCACGGGGGCGATCGCACTCGTGCTGGCGCTCGTGCTCGCGTCGAGGAGCGCGGCGCAGGAGTTCGCCGGAGCGGGGCCCGCGGCCGGACCCGACGGTGCCGCGCGCCTGATCGAGCACGCGCTGCCCGACCGCGCGCGCGGTCTCGAGGGCATGGTCGCCGAGACGCGGTGGTGGGGGCTCGACGCGTTGCGCACGCGCACGGTCGTGGTGGGGATCGGTGCGGGCAGCGGTCGTCTCGCGTTGGGACTGTCGCAGACCGGTGACCCCGCTCTGGGTTGGACCACGCTCGCGTTCGCGGCCGGTGCGGCCTCGGCCCGTGCGGGTGCGGGCCTGCGTGCGGTCGCGCGACTCGACCGCGACGCCCCGTGGGCGTTGTCGCGCGCGGTCGCGCACTCGGCGCACGAGATCGGAGCCGGTGCGTGGCTGGAGCCGCACCGCGGTTGGCACGTGTGGGCGAGTGCACCGGCGCTGGCGCGTCGTGGTGCGCCACCGCTCGATCGGCCGCTCGCCTGCGGCGTGCGCGTGGGTGAGCGCAGTGCGCTGTGGTTCGCGTTGCGAGCACCACGCGCGAGCGACGACGGGGAACGCGCGTGCGGCGTGGTGTTGGCGATCGCGCCCCTGCAAGTGTGGGGTGAGTTGCGCGACGCTCCCATGCGCGCCGCGGCGGGGGTGCGGTACGAGTGGCGTTCGTGCGCACTCGCGGTGCGCGTGGATCCGCATCCCGTGCTCGGGCAGACCGTGCGGATGGAACTCGTGGGTCGAGTCGCGCGGGGTGGCCCGTGACACGCCTGGTCGCAGGGGCGCTGCTGTGCCTCGCGTGCGGTGTGGCGTGCGCGCAACCCCCCGAGCCGCCGCCTGAGGCGGTCGAGGGCGACTACACGCTCGAGCGTGCGGACTCGGTGGCCGCGGGCGAGGTCGAGGTGGTGGTGGGTGCGGCCGGTGCCGGGGGCGCGCGCGCACGCGGTTCGCGACGCGTGAGCTTCCGCGGGGGCGGGGCGTCCGGGACGATCCGCGAGGGCGACGATGCGCTGGCGGGTGGGCGCGTCGCGGCGCCGTTCGCGCGCGGCACCCTGATCGCGGGCCGCCTCGCGCCGCGCTGGGGGCAGGGCCTGTTGCTCGGCGGGGCCGCCGATCCGTGGGCGCGCACCGCTCTCGACCGTGGGGCCCGTGCGCGGTTCCGCGGTCGAGCGGGCGAGGGCTTGGCGTACGAGTCGGGTGCGGGGGCGTGGGTCGCGGGTCGGTTCGACGGGGCCGCGCTCGCGGCCGTGCGCGGTCGTCGCGGACCGTACGGTGCGGGCGTGGTCGTGGCGCGCGCGCAGGCGCAATGGACCGGATCGTTCGAGGAGCCCGCGACCGCGTTCGAGCTCGCGCTCGCGCGCGGTGGGCGATGGCGCGCCGAGGGTGCGGTCGCGGTGGACGACGGGCCGTTCGAGGCGACGCTGCGTGCGCGTGCCGGCACGCGCGGGTTCCGTCCGCTCGCCGAGCCACGGCGCGCCGGGCCCGCGCATGCGCTCGCGTTCTCGGTCGCACGGCCGTTCGAGCGTGTGCGGGCCGAGGCGTTCGGGGCCGCGTGGCGCTGGGCCGGGGGACGCACGGGAGCGCGGGCCGCGCTTGAAGTGGGTGCGGGCATGGGACAACATGGGTCGTTCGCGGTGGGCCTCGAACAGCAGCACGGGGCCCGGCGCGAGCCCTCGCCGCGCACGCGGCCCGGGGGCGTCCGGCAGGGCGTCTGGGCCGAGTGGCGCGGCGGGTCACCCGCGGCGCGACTGTCGCTGCGCCACGAGCTGTGGGGTGCGCGGGCGTTCGCCCGTGACGCCGTGCGGCGAGCGATGGTGGCCCGTTTCGAGGGAGCCGTGCCCCTGGGAGGGCGCGTCACGGTCACGCACGCGGTCTGGTCCGTGCGCCGCGGCGAGACGTTGTACCTGCCGGAACCCGCCGCCGATCGGCTCGTGCTGCGCTCGCTCTCGGGGTCCGCTGCTCGGACCCGCAGCGAACTCGCGCTCCCGTTCGCGGGCGGGGAGGTCCACCTGGCGCTGGTTTGGCGCTCGGGCGGCACGCGCGACGGCACGACGCCGCCGACGTGGACGGTGGAGTGGTCGCGCCGATCGCGACTCGCGCAGGCGCGGGCCGACGACGGCGAAGGAGGCGGGGATGCGCTTCGCGGAGCGGATGGGACGACTCACGACCGCGGCGTCGTTCGACATGCTCGCGCGCGGCAAGGCGCTCGAGGCGCAGGGCCGTGACATCGTGCACCTCGGGATCGGCGAGCCCGACTTCGACACCCCCGCGTTCATCCGTCGCGCGGCCACCGAGGCGCTCGAGGCGGGCTGGACGCACTACTCGCCCACCCCCGGACTGCCCTCGTTCCGCGAGGCGATCGCGAAGCGCTGGAGCACGCAGCGCGCCATCCCGTGCACGGCCGCGAACGTGGTGGTCACGCCGGGGGCGAAGCCGATCCTGTTCTACGCCATGCTCGCGCTGCTCGAGCCCGGGGACGAGGTACTCGTGCCGAGCCCCGCGTTCCCCAACTACGTCTCGATCGCACGCTTCCTCGGGGCGCGTGTCGTGCCCGTGCCGATGCTGCCCGAGCGCGGTTTCGACCTCGACCTCGACGCGATGCGCGCGCGCACGGGTCCGCGCACGCGCCTGCTGCTGCTCAACTCGCCGCACAATCCCACCGGGGGCGTGCTGCCGCTGTCCACGCTGCACGCGGTCGCCGAGCACGCGCGTACGCACGACCTCGCCGTGCTCTCGGACGAGATCTACGCCGGCATGCTGTACGAGGGCGAGAGTCCGTCCATCGCCTCGCTGCCCGGCATGGCCGAGCGCACCATCGTGGTGGACGGGTTCTCGAAGACCTGGGCCATGACCGGGTGGCGGCTCGGTTTCGGCATCGCGCCCGAGCCCATGGCCAAGCACATGGCCGCGCTCATGAACAACACCGTCTCGTGCACCGCCACGTTCGTGCAGAAGGCCGGCGAGGCGGCGCTGTCGGGGCCGCAGGACGAGGTGGACGCGATGGTGGCCGAGTTCCGCGCCCGCCGCGATCTCGTGGTGGACGGGCTCAACGCCATCCCCGGCGTGTGCTGCGGTCGCCCGCCGGGGGCGTTCTACGCGTTCCCGAGCATCGCCGTGCCGGGCCTCACCTCGGCGCAACTCGCCGACCGACTGCTCGACGAGGCCGGGGTGGTCACGCTGCCGGGCACCGCGTTCGGGCCCGAGGGCGAGGGCTATCTGCGCCTGTCGTACGCCGCCTCGCGCGAGCGACTCTCCGAGGGCCTGCGCCGCATCGCAGCGTTCGTCGGCGCGCAGCGCCGCGCCTGACCTCGTCGCTCGTCGTGCGAGCGGGCCCCACGTCGCCGTGGGCCCGCGCCTGCGCATGGTGTCGGCCCGACGGACACCGCTGACGCCTGCGCGTCGCGTGCGCGTGCGTGGATGCCCGTCCGCACTCGTGTTCGCGCTCGGCACGACTCGTGCGAACCCTCCGTCGCGCGCACTCGCGCACGCGTCGCACCGACACCCGCCCCCGCGAGGTGATCCATGATCGCTCCGCGACCCCGCCGCATCCGCTCGCTGCCCTTCGTCATGCTTCTCCTGCTCGCGTTCGCGCTGGTCGCCCCGCGCACGGTCGTCGCGCAGGGTGCCTCAACGCTGCGGCTCAACGAGATCCTCGCCGCACCCGCTCGCGACTGGGACGGCAGCGGCACGTTCAGTTCACGCGACGACGAGTGGATCGAGCTCGTGAACACGGGCTCGGTGCCGATCGACCTCGCACCGTGGTTCGTCACCGACGGCGACTCGGTGCCGCGCATGGGTTTCAGCGGCACGCTGGCACCCGGGGCGGTGCTGCTGGTGACGGGCGCGGCCTCGGTGGCGTGGGAGCGCGCGAACGGACAGCCGGTGTTCGGGCTCTCGCTCGGCAACACGGGGGATCGCGTGCTGCTGTGGCGCGTGGCGGGTCCCGACACCGTGCTGGTGGACGAGTACGCCTATCGCACGCACGAGTGCGCCGCCGATCGCGCGGTGGGGCGCGGCCCCGACGGCGTGTGGCGACTCGAGGACGCGCTGAATCCTTACACCGGCACCGCGCTGCCCGGGCCCACCGGATGTGCGCCCACACCCGGCACCCCCAACTCGTGCGGCACGGTGGATGCGGTGCGCACCACCTGGACGCGACTCAAACGCCGCTGGCGTTGAGCGTGAGTAGCGAGCGCGCCCGGACCGAGCTGCCGCGATCGCCCCGCGACACGGCACCTCGGCCGGGCGCGTCCATGCGCGCCCGGCCCGAGGGCTCAGGCCGCGCCGCGAGTGTCGCGCGGGACCGGCACCGCGAGAGGCGCCGAGGGCATCATGGGGTGGCGACGCACCAGCGAGGGCTCGAGCTCGGCGAGCGTGCGGGCGCCGCACTGCGCCATCGCCTGCTCGAACTCCATGGCCAGCATGCGCACCACGCGTCGCACGCCACCGGCGCCGCTCACCGCCAGGCCCCACACGTAGGGGCGGCCCAGCATGACCGCGGTCGCACCGAGCGCCAGCGCCTTCACCACGTCCACGCCGCGGCGCACACCGCTGTCGAACAGCACGGGCACGCGGCCCTCGACCGCCTCGACCACCTCGGGCAGCACGTCGATCGTGGCCGGCAGCGTGTCGAGCACGCGACCACCGTGGTTGCTCACCACCACCGCGGACGCCCCGCGCGACACCGCGAGCGCGGCGTCGTCGGCGCGCAACACGCCCTTGAGCACGATGGGCAGCGAGGTCTTGCTGCGCAACCAGCGCAGCACGTCCCAGTCGGCGGACGGGTCGAGATAAGGGTTGTTGGCGCTCGGCATGAAGATCGGGGTGCCCGGTTCCACGTCGGGATGCTCGGTGAGGTTCGCCAGTTCGAGATCGGTCGGCAGGGACAGACCGATGCGCCGCTCACGGTCGTGGACGCCGAACAACGGCGTGTCCACGGTGAGCACGATGGCGCTGTAGCCCGCGCTCTCGGCACGACGGATGAGTTCCACCGTGAAGTCCCGGTTGCGCTGCACGTGCAACTGGAACCACAGCGGCCCGCAGGCCGCCTCCGCGATCGCCTCGAGCCGCGTGGTCGAGGCGGTGCTCGCGGTGTAGAGCGTGCCCGCCTCGCCGGCACCCAGCGCGGTGGCGCACTCGCCCTCGGGATGGAACAGGCGATGGCAGCCCGTGGGTGCCAGCACGATCGGGAACGGCAGGTCCACGCCGAGCAGCGTGAGGCGCGTGTCCACGTGGCTCACGTCCCGCAGGATGCGCGGCATCAACTGCACCGTGTCGAGTCGCTCGCGGTTCCAGGCGAGCGTGCGCTCGTCGCCACCGCCGCCCTCGAGGTACTCCCAGGCGGACTTGGACACCAACTCGCGCGCGAGCTCGCGGTACTCCTGCAGGTTGACCGGGATGGGACGGTCCATGGGGCTGTCTCCGGCGAGGGTCCGAGGATGTGAGCTTCGTCTGCAGTATCTGGTCCCGTTATCGGGACATGAGGTGGACCGGACCGCGAAGATCCATCCTCTGGGAGCCGGTTCGCACGGCGGGGTCGGCGTACGGTGCAGGTCGCGATGCGCTGGGTGAGGGCGCCCGAACCCGATGCGCCGACACGGGTTCGGGCATGGTCCGGAGGTCGCGGGATGGGTCTGCGGAGGGGCGCCCGAGGGCCCATGGCGGTTCGGGGCGGGATCGGCGCGGTCCGGGGACGGTCGCGGATTGACGGCGCGGCCCGGACGCCCTAGTTTCCTCGGCCCGACTGTGTGCGGAAGTGGCGGAACTGGCAGACGCACTAGATTCAGGTTCTAGCGCCCGCAAGGGTGTGGGGGTTCAAATCCCCCCTTCCGCACCATCACCCTCTTCAAGACCCGACCCGATGGGCCCGTCCCCGGGGGCCGGCCGCGAGGCCACCCCGGCTCGGCGCGAGCCGTACCGGGCCCGCGGGGGACCGCGGACATGACCGACGCCTCCGCCTCCGGCGACCGCCTGGTCGCCCAGAACCGCAAGGCCTCGCACGACTACACCATCCTCGACACGCTCGAGGTGGGTCTCGTGCTCGCAGGCACCGAGGTGAAGAGCCTGCGCACCGGCAAGGCCAGCCTGCAGGAGTCGTGGGCCACGATCGCGAACGGCGAGGTGTTCGTGCACCAGATGCACATCCCGCCGTACGAGCAGGGCAACCGCTGGAACCTCGATCCCGTGCGCGTGCGCAAGCTGCTCCTGCACCGTTCCGAGATCACCAAGCTCGAGAAGGCGGTCGCGCAGAAGGGGCACACGCTGGTCCCGCTGAAGCTGTACTTCAAGGACGGGCGCGCCAAGATGCTGCTCGGGGTCGCGAAGGGTCGCAAGTCGCACGACAAGCGCGACGCCATCGCCGAGCGCGAGGCGAAGCGCGAGATGGACCGTGCCCGTCGGCGTTCGGGGCGCGACGCGTGACCGTGTCGTCCCTGCGCGACGTCGCTGTCCTCGTGTCGGTGCTGCTCGTCGTGCCGACGGTGGGCCCAGCGGCCGCCCCCGCGCTCGCAGCGACCCCCGCGGCGGCTTCGGCGTCGTCCGCACCGGACACCCTGCCCGACGCACCGCCCGCGCGGCCCGGACTGTTCGCCGCACCGGTGTCGCGCATCGAGGGTGTGGCCGTGGTGGGCGTGAACGACCTCGCGCGATTGCTCGGGGCCACCAAGTACTGGCGCGCCGACGTGCGTCGGCTCGTGCTGCGTGCCAGCGGCGGGCGCCGTATCACGCTCTCGGTGGGCGATGCCTGGGTGGTGGTGGGCGAGCGCACCTTGCGTCTGCCCGCACCCGTCCTACTGCGCGCCGGCGAGGTGCAGGTGCCGGTCGCGATCGTGGACGCGCTCGCGCCGCGCGACGGTTGGCCGCGTCTGGCGTACGACCGCGTGGCGCGCCAGCTGCGCGTGGTGCCCGACCGCGGCAGCGTGGGTGCGCCGCAGGTCACGGTGAGCGGAGGGCGCACGGTGGTCGAGGTCGCGACCGACCGCGCCGATGCGGCTGCCGTGGTCGGTCGCAGTCGTGCACGCTTCCGGCTGCGGCTCTCGGGTGTGCCCATGGGCGCGTTGCCCGACTCGCTGCCCGCGAACGCGCTGGTTCGCGAACTGCGCTCGTCCGCCGCCGCCGGCGGGGTGACCTACGAGTTGGTGCTCGCCCCCGAGACCGCCGGCTGGTCGCTCGAGCACGATCCGGCGGCGGGTCGCGTGCGGCTGTCGTTCGCGACCTCGCCGAACGGGCTCGAACGTTTCGCCGCCGAGGGCGCTCCGGGACCTCGCCGGTTGCGGACCGTGGTCGTGGATGCCGGGCACGGGGGCCGCGACATCGGCGTGGCCGAGGGCGAGGCGGTCGAGAAGACGCTCGTGCTCGAGCTCGCGCGTCTGGTCGCCGACGAGCTGTCGCGCCGAGCCGACGTGCGCGTGGTGCTCACGCGCACCGAGGATCGCGACCTCGAACCCGCTGAGCGCGTCGAAGCGGTGCAGCGCGCGCGCGCCGACGCGGTGGTCTCGCTCCATCTCGGCGCCATGTCCGGAGGGCGCGCCCGCGGTGTGCTGGTGTGGTGCCCGCCCGCGACGCGGCGCTGCTGCCGTGGCGCGATGCGGCTTCAGCACGCGCGGTCGAGAGCCGTGGCCTGGCCGATGCGATCGTCGGCGAGTTCGAGCGTTCGGGTCTGGGGCCCGCCGCCGTGCGCGAGCGCATGCCGCTCGCCCTGCTCGGGGTGCAGGCGCCGGGTGTGTTGATCGAGTGCGGTTCGCTCACCGAACCCGAGGAGCGCGCACGACTCACCTCGCCCGCGGGCATGCGCTCGCTCGCCCAGGCGATCGCCGAGGGGGTGCTGGCATGGCAGCGGCCCGAATGACCCCGCGCCTGCGCGTCATCCTGGTGGTGGGCGGCGTGCTCATCGCGGCGGCCCTGCTGTGGCGCGCGTGGTTGCAGCGCGACGAGGGGCCCGTGGTGACCACCGTGCCGTCGGATTCCACCGTGACGGGCCTGCGTTCGACGCCGTTGTGGTTCGCCTCCGCCGACGGCGAGAGCCTCGTCGTCGAGCTGCGCGAGACGCCCGAGCAGCCCGACCTGCACGGCCGCGTGGCCGCGCTGGTCGAGGCGCTCGCCAGCGGCCCGCAGGGCGACGGGGTGCGCGTGCTGCCGGTGGGCACGCGCCTGCTCCACGCCTACCTCGACGAGCGCGGTACCCTCACGCTCGACCTTTCGCGCGCCTTCCGGCAAGGTTTCCGGGGCGGGGCCCGCACCGAGGAGTTGGCGCTCGGCTCGCTGGTGCGTACCGTGGCGACCGCGGTGCCCGAGGCGCGTCGCATCCGTCTGGTGTGCGCGGGCGCCCCGCTCGCCACGCTCGGCGGGCACTTCCCGCTCGACGAACCCCTCGACCCCGACGATTGGCCGTGAACCCCGCCGCGCGAGTCGCGCGGCACCACCCCGGAGCATCGCAACCGTGAACGGCGATCCGCGTCCCATCGGCGTGTTCGATTCCGGCATCGGTGGGCTCACCACCGTGCGCGAGCTGTTCCGCCGTCTGCCGGGCGAGTCGGTCGTGTACTTCGGTGACACCGCGCGCCTGCCATGGGGCAACAAGTCGCGCGACACGGTCACGCGGTTCTCGGTCGAGATCGCGTCGTTCCTCGTGCGGCAGCACGTGAAGTGCGTCGTCGTGGCGTGCAACACCGCCTCGAGCCATGCGCTCGAGGCGCTGCGCGAGCGCTTCGGCGTGCCGGTGATCGGCGTGATCGAGCCCGCCGCGCGCGCCGCGGTGGCCGCCGCGCCGAACGGGCGCATCGGCGTGGTGGGCACGCTCGCCACCGTGGGCAGTCACGCCTACGCCGACGCCATCGCGCGTCTGGCACCCTCGGCGACCGTGCAGCAGCGCGCGTGCCCGTTGTTCGTGCCGCTCGTCGAGGAGGGCTGGCTCGATCACGCGGTGACGCGACTGGTGGTCGAGGAGTACCTGCACGAGTTGCGCGACGCGCGGCTCGAGAGCCTCATCCTGGGCTGCACGCACTACCCGTTGCTCGCACCGCTGCTGCGCGAGTACATGGGGGAGGGCGTGACGCTGGTGGATTCGGGGGCCGAGGCCGCACGCGCCACCGCCGAGCTGCTCACCGAGCGCGGCGCGCTCGCGCCCGCGGGCAGCGGCGAGCCGCAGCACCACTTCTTCCTGTCCGACGAGCCGCGGCGCCGCAGCTTCGCGCGCGTCGCGGAATCGTTCCTCGGTCGCCCGCTGCCGCGCGTGACCGTGGTGGACCAGACCGACCTGCCGTGGTTCGAACGCAGCCACGGCTCCGATCCTTCCCCGACCCCGGAGTGACCGCGTGACCCGCAAGCC
>JBEGJG010000086.1:0-14068 GCA_041184705.1 Candidatus Eiseniibacteriota bacterium | reverse complement strand
CCACGATCCCCGGCAGCAGCGTGCTCACGCGCTCGCCCTGCCAGGTCGCGGTGCCCTCGGGGTGCAGCAGCACGCCGTGTCCCGCGAGCGCCCAGCGCACCGAGTACGTCTTGCCGCCGCCGCCGGGGACGTTGGCGATGAGGTTGTTCGCCAGCCAGAACGCACGCACCGCGGGTGTGGCGTTGACGATCTCGTAGCTGGCCCAGTGCGCCATGAGCGGCGAGGCCACGCACGAGAGTTCCTTGTCGATCATCCAGTCGGTGAGGAACTCGGGATGCGCGGGGCCGAGGAACGCGACCGTGTCCGGGTTCACCGCGGCGCGCAGCCGCGACCGGTCCTCGGGCGGGATCGAGAAGCCGCGGAACCGCAGCAACCCCTCGAGCACGAGGTGACGGTTGACCACGCCCAGCAGCGACACCAACCACGGCACGGGCGCCGGGTCGCGGTACTCGAGCGGGGAGAAGCGCGGACGGTCGCGGGTGGTCATGGGCCGAGCATAGTCCCCGGTCCGCCGTGGCGGCGAGGGGGGTGGGACCGCATGACGAAGGCCCCCGGCGCATCGCCGGGGGCCTTCGGGGGAACCTGCGCGGCACGTGGCCGCGCGGGGCTCACCAGAGGTAGACGTTGAAACCGAGCTGCGTGAAGTTACTGCCCGTCGTGCCGAGCGACGTGAACTTCTGCGTCACCGGGCCGTCGGACTCGAGCGAGGCCCACGTGAGACCGTGCGCCGCCGAAACGCTGAGGCTCTTCGCCACCATCCACTCGGCCTCGAAGCCGGCCGAGAAGCCGTTGAGCGTGAACTTGGTCGTGATCGCCGGGTCGATGGTCGCGTCCTTGTCCTCGAACGTCCCGTACTGGTAGCTGGGACGGAAGATGAAGTTCACGTTGTCGAGCTTCTTGATCACGATCGGCAGGCCGATGTCGAACGACACGCCGTTGAACTCGTTCTTCTGCGTACCCTGCGTGGCCTCCAGCTGGAGGTAGCCGACACCGAAGTCGAGGCCGACCTGCGAGGTGAGCCACTGCCGACCGCCGATGGTGGCCGCGATCTGGCTGGGGTCGAGCAGGTCGTTCGTCGAGATGTTCGACAGCGGACCGGCGATGGGGCTCTGGCCGATGTGGAAGCCGAGGCCGCCCTTCATGTCACCGGCCTGGGCGGGGTTCGCGCCGACGAGCAGCAGGGCGAGGACGGCGGGGATCGCGAGCTTCTTCACGGGGTTCCTCCTTGAAGGGTCGGGCCTGACGGCACCGGTGATCGCGGGTCCGAATGCGGGAGAGCACCGCAGAGGGACAGGCGCGCACCGGCATCCTGCCGACGGGCGCTCCGGCGGGGAGAGTAGCGCACGGGGCCGGGGGTGGGTCAACCCCGCGGACGCCCACGCGAAAGGCGCCCACCGCACGTGCGATGGGCGCCACTTGTGATGAACGTGCCTCGTGGGCTAGCTGCGCACGAGCGGCTTGTACTTGATGCGGTGCGGCGTGTCGGCGTCGGAGCCCAGACGCTCGCGGCGCGTGCGCTCGTAGTCCTGGTAGTTGCCCTCGAAGAACACCACCTGCGAGTCGCCCTCGAACGCGAGGATGTGGGTGGCGATGCGGTCGAGGAACCAGCGGTCGTGCGAGATGACCACGGCGCAGCCCGCGAACTCGAGCAGGGCGTCCTCGAGCGCGCGCAGCGTGTCCACGTCGAGGTCGTTGGTGGGCTCGTCGAGCAGCAGCAGGTTGCCGCCGGTCTGCAGCAGCTTGCCCATCTGCAGGCGGTTGCGCTCACCACCCGACAGCGTGCCGACCTTCTTCTGCTGGTCGGCGCCGCGGAAGTTGAACCACGAGCAGTAGGCGCGCGCGTTCACCTCGCGCTTGCCCAGCGTGAGGATCTCGTTGCCACCCGAGAGCTCCTCGTACACGGTGTTCTCGGCGTTCAGCGACTCACGGCTCTGGTCGATGTACGAGACCTTCACCGTCTCGCCCACGCGGAGCGTGCCCGAATCCGGCTGCTCCTGCCCCACGAGCATGCGGAACAGCGTCGTCTTGCCGGCGCCGTTGGGGCCGATCACGCCGACGATGCCGGCGGGCGGGAGCTTGAACGACAGGTCGTCGATGAGCAGACGGTCGCCGTAGCCCTTGCGCAGGTTCTGCGCCTCGATGACCACGTTGCCCAGACGGGGACCCGGCGGGATGTAGATCTCCACGCCCTCGATCTTCTCCTTCGTCTCCTCGGCGAGCATCTTCTCGTACGCCTGCAGACGCGCCTTGCTCTTGGCCTGACGCGCGCGCGGAGCCAGCTTGACCCACTCGAGCTCGCGCTCGAGCGTCTTCTGGCGCGCGGACTCCGTCTTCTCCTCCTGCTGCAGACGGTTCTTCTTCTGGTCGAGCCAGCTGGAGTAGTTGCCCTCCCACGGGATGCCCTCACCGCGGTCGAGTTCGAGGATCCAGCCCGCGACGTTGTCGAGGAAGTAGCGATCGTGCGTGACGGCCACGATGGTGCCCTCGTACTCCTGCAGGAAGCGCTCGAGCCACGCCACCGACTCGGCGTCGAGGTGGTTGGTGGGCTCGTCGAGCAGCAGCAGGTCGGGGCGCGACAGCAGCAGGCGGCACAGCGCGACGCGGCGGCGCTCACCGCCCGACAGCGTGTTCACATCGGCGTCGCCCGGCGGGCAGCGCAGCGCGTCCATGGCGATGTCGAGCTGACGGTCGAGGTCCCAGAGGTTCTGCGAGTCCATCTGGTCCTGCACCTTGGCCTGCTCGGCGAGCAGCTTCTCCATCTCGTCGTCGCTCATGGGCTCGGCGAACCGCGCCGAGATCTCGTTGAAGCGGTTGACGATCGCGACCTTGGCCGCGACGCCCTCCTGCACGTTCTGCAGCACCGTCTTGGTGGGATCGAGCTTGGGCTCCTGCTCGAGGTAGCCCACGGTGTGCCCCTTGCCGAGCCACGCCTCGCCGATGAACTCCTGGTCGATGCCGGCCATGATCTTGAGCAGCGACGACTTGCCGGCGCCGTTCGCGCCGAGCACGCCGATCTTGGCGCCGTAGTAGAACGACAGCCAGATGCCCTTGAGGATCTCGCGCTTGGGCGGGACCACCTTGCGGAGGTCCTTCATGACGTAGATGAACGGACGTGACGGATCGGCGGCCATGGGGGCGTTCTCGCTCTCTCGGGGAAGCGCCGCGCGGTGCGCGGGCGGGCCTGCGATGGGGTGTCGAACCGGGCGAGGATGCCGCGCTCGGGGCCGGATTTCAAGGTGCGCGCACGGGGTCCGCGGGGCGCTCGTGCGGCCCGCTCGCCCGCGGCCCGTCACCGCGTGCCGGCCGCTCGCGTCCGTGGCGTGGGGCCCGCACGCGGGGTTAGAGTGGGGTCTCGACCCGAAACCCGCATCCCGGAGGTTCCCGCATGGCCGGCACCATCATCACCATCATGAGCAGCGGTTCCATCCGCGTCGAAGGCGACTTCGAACTGCGCGATCAGGACGGCAAGGCGTTCGACCTCGGTGGCCGCACGCGCATCGGCCTGTGCCGCTGCGGCGCTTCGGCCAACAAGCCGTTCTGCGACGGCGCGCACAAGGGCTGCGGGTTCGACTCGCCCGTCCAGGCCGTCGTGCTGCCGCCGCCGGCGCCCAAGCCCGGGGCCTAGCGCCCCGTGTGGCCACGCCCCGTACCGCGGCGCTGGATGCTGCCCGCGCTGGCCGTGCTCGTCGCGGCCGCGGTCTGCGTGCGACTGGGGTTCTGGCAGCTGGACCGCTGGCAGGACGTCCGCGAGCGGCGTGCCGCGCAGCAGACCGCGCTCGCCGGGGAACCGGTCGAACTCGGCACCGCGCTGCCCGTGACCTCGCCCGAACCGGGCACGCGCGTGCGGTTGGGCGGGCGTTATGAGCCGGGCTCGCACCTGTTGCTGTCGGGGCGCACACGGTTGTCGGACCCCGGTGTGGTCGTGGCCACCGTTCGCGTGCTGCTCAGCGGCGAGCGCGTGCTCGTGGAGCGCGGCTGGATGGCCGCGCCCGACGCGCGCACCGCGCACCCCGAGAACGTCCCCGTGACGGACGAGGCGGTGGACGGCGTGGTCGTGGCCTACGCGCGACCGCCACGGCCGGCGACGTGGACCGCGTTGCCGTCGGACTCCGCGGGGGTGGTGCTGTGGTCGGTGCGTTCCCTCGAGCGCGACTCGTGCGTCGCTCGGTTGGGGGCGCTGGCGCCCTTCATGGTGCGCGTGTTGCCGGGGCCCGACGACGCGACGGGCGTGTTGCGCCCGGAGCCGGTCGTGCTCGAGGACGGGGGCATGCATCTGGGCTACGCCGTGCAGTGGTTCGGCATCGCGTTGGTGATCGTGGCCGGGGCGTGGGCGCTCGCCCGTCGCGCCGCAGCGCGCGCCTGACGCCCGCGCCTCCCGTGCGCACGGGTCTTGTCCGAGGCCCGGCGCTCGTTCACACTAGCGGGATGCGCCCCCTCACGACCGTGCTCGCCGCCCTGTTCCTGACGCTCCTCACCGTTCCCGCCGTTCGCGCCCAGGACTGCGCCTGTCCCATGCCCGAGGACACCGTGGGCGTGGTGTGGCGTGGGGACCGTGCGCTCACGCTGCGCGAGATCGTCGAGCGCGTCGCACCGGTGCTGTGGTTCTCGCCCGACGAACCTCTCGTGCGGCGCGGGATCCCGGTGCCCACGGTGCACCCGTGCGATCGGCCGGCCGCAGGCCCGGTCGTGTACTACCAGGTCGCGTCGCTGTTCCATCGGGGGGACGCGCTGCCCGAGCCGCTCGAGGGCGTGGCCGACTTCACCGATCGCGTCCGCACCCTGCGCTTGCGCTTCTTCTTCTACTACCCCGAGGACCACGGCATGCACGGTCATCGGCACGACGTCGAGGGGTGCGAGCTCGAGCTGGACTTCGAGCGCGGCCCCGGCGCGTGCCGCATCGTGCGGCTGGAGCGCGTCATCGCCTTCGCGCACGGCGCGCCCGAGTACTCGAACCGCCTGCGCGTCACCGAGGACACGCGGCTGCCCATCACGCTGCTCGTCGAGGAGGGCAAGCACGCGAGCTGCACCGACCGCAACGCGGACGGCAGCTACACGCCCAGCTACGACGTGAACCAGCAGGTGCGCGACGCGTGGGGCGTGCGTGACATCTTCGGTTCGGGCTACATGCTGGGGGCGGCCTACTCGTCCAAGATGACCAAGCCGCGCCGCCTGCAGGAGCGCGTGCTGCCGCCGGTGGTCACGGAGTCCTCGGGCTGCCGCATGCTCGTGGACCCGTCGATCGTCGAGTCCGAGCCCGCGCTGGGTCGCTACGAGTTGCGCGCCGGGGACTCGCTCGACGTGTGCGCGGGGCTCGGCACGCCAGCCGAGTCCACGTTCTTCGCGCGCGGCATGATGATCGCGAACGGCTTCGGCGTGAGCGGGCGCGTCGAGCAGTACGAGTACGACTTCGAACCGCACGTGTCGCGCGCGGAACGCATCGCCGCGCTGTTCACGAGCGTGAACCTCGTGCTCGACGAGGGGCGCCTGCACGTGTCGCTGACCGGTCATGGCCGCGACCTCGGTGAGGGCTGGCTCGTGCCGCGCGTCGGCTTCGCCCCGCACTACGCGAGCGTGGACCTGGTGTTCACGCCCACGGCCGTGGTGTGGGCGAGCCCCTACGTGCTGGGCGGCTGGGAGTACCACCGCGACGAGCCGGGCGGTGGGCACCGTCGCAACGAGTTCGCCAGCGAGGTCGGCATGAAGTTCCGCATCGCGCTGCCGCCGGGCAAGCTGCGCTGGCCGTTCCTCGGGCAGCGCTTCGGCGGGTTGCGCTTCGGGCTGCGCACGAACGGTTTCGAGAAGCTGCGCGACCAGCGCTTCGTCATCGCGATCGGCGGCGGGAAGTTCTGACCCGCGCGTCTCGCGCGACGACGGGCTCCGCGCGAGGGACGAGTCCCCGCTGGCGATGAAGGCAGAGCACCACGGATGGTGGGACCTGTCTCGACGGCCTATTGCCGAGCCTGCCGCTCATGGCGATCGCCGACAGGGTGAGCCACGACCGTATGGCTGAGCCTCGGCGGCCCCCGTGCACGCGGGCGGACGGAAGGATCTGCCGCACCAGCAGGGAACGGTGCATATGCGGAAGGTACGGCCGGTTCGCGGGGCAGCCCCATCCCGAGGGCTCATGGCGTGTCGCGGAGCGGCCGATTTGATAGGCTACGTTCGTTCACCGGGGGCCCTGTGTGCCTCCCCGTCTTCCCGGCGGCCCTGTGCGCCGCCGCAACCGGAAAGGACGCGTCATGAACGCCTCCCTTCGCGACGCCTTCGGCGTCCGTCAGCCGCTCGCCACGCCCGCCGGCACCGTCCACATCTACTCGCTCGCCGCGCTCGCGTCGAAGCTGGGCGTGGACCTGACCCCGCTCCCGTTCTCGATCCGCGTGCTGCTCGAGGCCGCGCTCCGCAACTGCGACGACTACCAGGTCACGCAGGACGACGTGAAGCGCATCGCGGGCTGGAAGGCCAGCGGCGCCGAGCCCGTGGAGCTGCCGTTCAAGCCCGCGCGCGTCATCCTGCAGGACTTCACCGGCGTGCCGTGCGTGGTGGATCTCGCCGCCATGCGCGAGGCCGTGAAGCGCATGGGCGCCGACCCCGAGCGCATCAACCCGCTCGTGCCCGTGGACCTCGTGATCGACCACTCGGTGCAGGTGGACCTGTTCGGCACCAACGCCGCGCTCGAGGGCAACGCCGAGATCGAGTTCGCGCGCAACAAGGAGCGCTACGAGTTCCTGCGTTGGGGCCAGAAGGCGTTCTCGAACTTCCGCGTCGTGCCGCCGGCCACCGGCATCGTGCACCAGGTGAACCTCGAGTACCTCGCGAGCGCGGTGCTCACCGTGAAGGACGGCGGCGCCGACGTGGCGTTCCCCGACACGCTCGTGGGGACCGACTCGCACACCACCATGATCAACGGTCTCGGCGTGGTCGGGTGGGGCGTGGGTGGCATCGAGGCCGAAGCGGTCATGCTGGGTCAGCCGCTCTACCTGCTCACCCCGCAGGTCGTGGGCTTCAAGCTCACCGGGCAGCTGCGCGACGGCGTCACCGCCACCGACCTCGTGCTCACGGTCACGCAGATGCTGCGCAAGAAGGGTGTGGTGGACAAGTTCGTCGAGTTCTACGGCCCGGGTCTGTCGGCCATGTCGCTGCCCGACCGCGCCACCATCGCCAACATGGCGCCCGAGTACGGCGCCACGATCGGCTTCTTCCCGGTGGACGCCGAGACGCTGCGCTACCTCGAGCGCACGAACCGCGCCGAGGCGGCGCGTCTCACCGAGGCGTACTGCAAGGCGCAGGGTCTGTTCCGCACCGACGACATGGCGGAGCCCACGTTCACGGACACGCTCGAACTCGACCTCGGGACGGTCGAGGCGAGTCTGGCCGGGCCGAAGCGCCCGCAGGACCGCGTCGCGCTGCAGGACGTGAAGAGCAGTTTCTCGAAGGGCCTGCTGGCCCCCGTGAAGGAGCGCGGCTTCGGTCTCGCCGAGACCGACGTGACCCGCACCGCGCAGGCCGCACTGCCCACCGGTGCGGCCACGCTCGGGCACGGAGCGGTGGTCATCGCGGCCATCACCTCGTGCACGAACACGAGCAACCCCTCGGTCATGCTCGGCGCGGGTCTGCTCGCCAAGAAGGCGGTCGAGAAGGGCCTGTCGGTGAAGTCGTTCGTCAAGACCAGCCTCGCGCCCGGCTCCAAGGTGGTGACCGAGTACCTGCAGGCGTCCGGCACCATGGGTGCGCTCGAGGCGCTGGGCTTCAACGTCGTCGGCTACGGCTGCACGACGTGCATCGGCAACTCGGGCCCGCTGCCCGACGCCGTGGGCAAGGCGGTCGAGGAGGGCAAGCTCGTGGCCGCCGCGGTGCTCTCGGGCAACCGCAACTTCGAGGGCCGCGTGAACCCGCTCGTGCGCGCCAACTACCTCGCGTCGCCGCCGCTCGTGGTGGCGTACGCGTTGGCGGGCACCATGGACTTCGACTTCGACCGGCAGCCGCTCGGCACGGGCAAGGACGGCGCCCCGGTGTTCCTGCGCGACATCTGGCCGTCGCAGCGCGAGATCGCGGACGCGACCGCGGCGAGCCTGCAGCCCGCCATGTTCGCGAAGAGCTACGGCAACGTGTTCGACGGCAACCCGCGCTGGAACGCCATCCCGGTCGCCGGCGGCGAGCTCTACCGTTGGGATCCGCAGAGCACGTACATCCACGAGCCGCCGTTCTTCCAGGGCCTCACCGCCGAGCCCGCGCCCATCCAGGACCTCCAGGGTGCGCGCTGTCTCGTCATGGTGGCGGACTCCGTGACGACCGATCACATCTCGCCGGCCGGTGACATCGCGCTGGCCAGCCCCGCGGGCAAGTGGCTGGGCGAGCGCGGCGTGGAGAAGCGTGACTTCAACAGCTACGGCTCCCGCCGTGGTCACGATCAGGTCATGGTGCGCGGCACGTTCGCCAACATCCGGCTCAAGAACCTGCTCGTCCCCGGCAGCGAGGGCAACGTCACGGTGCACCTGCCCACGAACGAGACCATGCCCATCCACGACGCCAGCGAGCGCTACCGTGCGACGGGTACTCCGCTCGTGGTGCTGGCCGGCAAGGAGTACGGCACGGGCAGCTCGCGCGACTGGGCGGCCAAGGGCACGCTCATGCTGGGCGTGCGTGCGGTGCTCGCCGAGAGCTTCGAGCGCATCCATCGCAGCAACCTCGTCGGCATGGGTGTGCTGCCGCTCGTGTATGAGCCGGGACAGACCGCCGAGTCGCTGGGCCTGAACGGCCGCGAGACGTTCGACGTCGCGGGTCTGTCGGGCACGCTGACGCCGCGACAGAAGGTGAAGGTGCGGGCCACGCGCGAGGACGGTTCGGTGCTCGAGTTCAGTGCCATCGCCCGCCTCGACACCCCGGTGGACGTGGACTACTACCGCAACGGCGGCATCCTGCAGACGGTGCTGCGCAACCTCGTGAAGAGGTAGCGACCGGTGCGGGCCGATCGCCCGCCTCGGAGGTTCGACACCCGCGGCCCGGCACTCCCCACGGAGCGCCGGGCCGTCGTGCGTACGGGGAGCTCTTGACTCCGGCACCGGGCGATACCGCGAGCCCACTCCCGAGATGCGCGGCGAGTGTGCGATTCCGTATCCTGTTCCTGCTCGGCGACGCGCTCGGCCCGACGGGAGAGGCGTGTCGCAGCATGGACCGTCGCGCGACTCGATGCTCGATCCCGGCGCGGTCGAACGCGGTGGGGTCCTGCCGGAAGGGAGGGTGCGGTATGAGGTGCGGTGTGGGATCGCGAGGCTCGTTGCTCCTGCTCATCGTCGCTGCGCTCGCCATCGCCGGCTGCGCGACGCAACCGGAGCCGACGGGCTCGAGCGCACCCGGGTTCTTCTCGGGGCTCTGGCACGGCTACACGATCCTGTTCGGCCTCATCGCCAGCATCTTCGACGATGTGCGCATCTACGCGTATCCGAACACCGGTTTCTGGTACGACCTCGGTTATCTCCTGGGCGCGGCCGCGTTCCTCCGAACCGTGAAGCGGGAGAGGAGTTGACCGGGGACCCGAACGGGACCTCGCGGCACGACCTGCCCGCGATCGTGCGCGCCATCCTGTGGGGCTACGCGCTGCCGATCCGCGGGGTGCACGGCGTCACGCACTGGGCCCGTGTGATGGAGAACGGTCTTCGGTTGGCGGACGCCGTCGGTGCGGATCGCGAGGTCGTGACGCTGTTCGCGCTCTTCCATGATGCATGCCGCGTGAACGAGTACGAGGACGAGGCGCACGGTCTGCGCGGGGGCGAGCTCGCGCGTGCGTGGCGAGGCGACCTCGTCCACCTGGAGGACGACCGTTTCGAGTTGCTGTTCGAGGCCTGCCGACGGCACACGGAAGGCCTCGTGGTGGCGGACCCCACGTTGCAGGCGTGCTGGGACGCGGATCGTCTGGACCTCGGTCGCGTCGGGAACACACCCCTGCCGCACCGTCTGGGCTCGGAGGCGGCCCGCGAGGCGATCGCCTGGGCGCACCCGCGCGCCGTGCGCGACCACGTGCCCGCTCAGGTGCTGGCCGAGTGGGGTGTGGACCTGTAGCTCGCGTTCGCGGCCCCCTGCAGCCCGGCGTGCGGTTCGACCCCACGCGAAGGCCCCGGACGCACACGCGTCCGGGGCCTCGTCGTGCGCTGCGGTGGGTTCAGCGACCGGTGGCGGCGCGCTCCTCGCGCTGGGCGGCTTCCCACCAGAACGAGCCGCGGGGGCGGGAGCGGGGCGCGATCTCGTCCAGCGTCCACGCGTCGTGCAGGCGGCCGTTCAGCATGACGTGCGACAGGCTCTCGGTGCGCCGGATGTCGGCGAGCGGGTCCTGCTCGAACAACAGCAGGTCGGCGAGCTTGCCCACCTCGATGGTGCCGAGGTCGCGGTCGTAGCCGAGGTAGCGCGCGCCGCCCGCGGTGGCGCAACGCAGCGCCTCGTGCGGCGTCATGCCGCCGAGCACGAGCGACCAGATCTCCCAGTGCGCACCCAGTCCCTCGCGCTGACCGTGTGCGCCGATCTGCACGCCGACGCCGGCGCGGTGCAGCTTGGCGGCCTCCTCGGCGACCGCGACGTGGTTCCACTCGTTCTCGGGCGCGGTCTGCGGCCGGCGCGAACGCGCGTCCAGCGTGCGGCGCGGCACGAAGCGCTGCAGGCGTTCGTTCGCCCACACGTTCGTCTTGGCGTACCAGTAGTGCTCGCCGTCGAGCCCGCCGTACGCGACGTTGAACGTGGGCGTGTAGCCGACCCGGGTGGCGCCCCACAACTGCACGACGTCGTCGTACACGCGCGCCACCGGCAGGGAGTGCTCCACGCCGGTGTGGCCGTCGATGACCATGGTCATGTTGTGCGGGAACAGCGCACCGCCCTCGGGCACCACGCTCATGCCCAGCCGGCGCGCGGCCTCGAGCACCTGCTGGCGCTGGTCGCGTCGCGGCTGGTTGTAGCTCTTCACGCTGTGCGCGCCGTACGCCTGCATGCGGCGCAGGTGCATGATCGCGTCGCCGACGCTGTCCACCTCGGCGCGGAAGTCGCCCTTGGCGCCGTACAGGATGGTGCCGGTCGAGAAGATGCGCGGTGCCGTGAGGCGTCCGGCGCGCTGCATCTCGGCGTGGGTGAAGATCTCGTAGGAGTCGTTCGAGGGGTCGTGCAGCGTGGTCACGCCGAACGCCAGCGAGGCCGCGTCCACCCACGATCGCTGCGGCAGCAGTCCCTCGGAACCCATCGAGCCGTGCCAGTGGCAGTCCACGAAGCCCGGCGTGAGCGTGCGGCCCTGGGCCTCGATCACCCGGGCGCCCGTGGGGACCACCACCTTCGCGCGCGGGCCCACCGCGGCGATGCGGTTGCCGGTCACCACCACGGTGCCGTCCTCGATCACCTCGTCCCCTCGCATGGAGACCACGCGGGCCCCCACGAACGCGATGGACCCCGTGGGCGTGTCGGCCGGCAGCTTGAAGCCGATCGGCGTCGAGCGCGGCGCGCGCGAGGCGAGCGAGTCGGCTCCGCCGGGCACGAACGCGAACAGCTCGCGCAGGTCGCGCGAGTACAGCGTGGCGCCCAGCGCCCAGTGCAGCGTGCGCGAGTCCGCCGACCAACCGATCCAGTCACCCGACTGGTCCGACACCAATCGTGCCGGCAGTTCGCGCATGGACGGCCCGATGCTGATGGGGCGTCCGGCACGCACCGCGGGGGCCACCCAGACCTTGAAGCGCTCACGGAACGCGAGCCACTGCTCGTCGGGCGACAGGCGCAACTCGGTGAAGTACACGCCCTTGATGTGCGTGCGCTCCTCCGTGCCGTCGAGCCCGATGCTGAACAGCGAGCGTTCGTCCTCGTCGGCGCCGGCCACGTCGATCAGGTACACGCGGTCCGAGGCGCGACCGAACTGCGGCATCATGCCGCGGCGCGTGATGCGCTTGGGCGCGCCGCCGGCCACGGGGACGCGCCAGATGCCGTGCTCGAGCGGTCGTGCGTTGTCGAACAGCGAGCCCGCCGCGGTGGCGCGGTACACCACGGTGGCGCCGTCGGGGGAGAAGGCGGGCTCCACGTAGCGCCCGGGCCGCGGGGTGAGCACGCGCCCCGCGAGGCCGCCGGTGGCGGCGATCACGCGCACCGCGCCCAGCGTGGAGTCGTTCCACGACGTGTACACGATCCAGCGTCCGTCGCGCGACCACGACGGGTGGAACTCCCAGTGATCGTTCTGCGAGGTGAGTCGTCGCGGGCGACCCGCCGGTAGCGACTTCACCCACAGATGTCCGAGTGCGGAGTACAGCACGCGGTCACCCTGCGGCGACACGCTCACCCAGCGCAGCATGCGCGCCTCGACCGAATCGGGGGCCACGTCCACCACCGGGCGCACCGCCTCGGTGACGCGGCGCGTGTCGCGCACGTGGAACGGGATGTCGGTGACCGCGCGCGTCGCCACGTCCACGCGGTGCAGGCCGCCCTTGGCCCAGTACACGATCGAGCCGCCGTCGGGCGTCCACGCGATGCCGGGGTACACGCCGTGGATGGCCCAGATCTCCTGATGGTCGCGTTCGAGCCCGCCCACCACGGCGCGCTCGCGCCCGGTGTCTAGGTCGAGCACGTGCAGCACGGTCTCGAACCGCACGCGACGAAGGAACGCGAGACGGCGCCCGTCGGGCGAGGGCGTGGGGCGCACCGCGCCGCCCGGGCCGCCCGCGATCGTCACGATCTCGCCGCTCTCCCGGTCGAGACGCTGGATCGTGTAGATCTGGCCGTTGCCGTCCTTGTTGTACTCGAACGCGTTGCCCGGCGTCGCGTCCATGCTCCAGTACAGGTAGCGACCGTCGGGCGAGAACGCGGGCTCGCCCTCGTCCTTCTGCGACGTGCGGCGCGCGGTCATCTGCACGCCGTCGCGCCCACCGCTCGCGTGGTACAGCCAGATCTCGCCCGCACCCGCCGAACGCGTCGAGGTGAAGTGCTTGCGTCCCGCCAGGTACTTGCCGTCGGGTGTCCACACCGGGCTGTTCAGCAGACGGAACGTCTCGTTCGTCACCGCACGCGGATGCGAACCGTCGGCGTGCATCACCCAGAGGTTGTCGCCGCCCGAGCGATCGCTCGTGAACGCGATGTGGCGACCGTCGGGGCTGAAGCGCGGCTGCTCGTCCCAGGCCAGACCGCTCGTGAGCGCGGTCGCCTCGCCGCCGCCGATGGGCAGTCGGTAGAGGTCGCCGAGCAGGTCGAACACGATCCAGCGACCGTCGGGGCTCACGTCCACGCTCATCCACGTGCCGGTGCGCACGTCGATCGGCACGTCGCGGTGCTCACCCGGAGGGGCGTCCACCGACCAGCCCAGGCCGGGCTTGCCCGTGGGCATGTCGCCCGAGCCGTACCCCGAGGCGTTCACGGCCGTGGGCCACGGCCGGCAGTCGGGGTCGTGCCCCTCCTCGGCGCGGACGGGAAGGGCGAGACACACGGCGAACAGGACGAGCGCTACGAACGGACGGCGGCCGGTCATGGGGCCTCTCGGGGCGAGGGTGGAGTGGGGGCGCACAGCCTACCCTGCGGCCGGGCGGTCCCGCGACGGGGGCCGGATCGAACCTCTCGGTCGGTGTAACCGGAATCCGCTGCGAGAGGTGTTTATCACTGCGAAATATCGATTCCCGTTGGTTATCCTGCCTGAGTTCTCAGGGCTCCCCTCGCTCCGCATCGCGCCTCGCCCGGAATCGGCCTCGTGTCGCACCTCCGTGAGTCGTTCGTCGTGTGGGTGGGCCCCCGATGCGTTCGTCGCGCCCATCCCGCGGTGACGCTCCACCGTCCTGCGCTCCGCCCGACCCGGGCGGGGCACGGAAAGAGAGTGCGCATGCGTCTGGAGAAGAAGGTCCTCACCCTCATGGCCGTTCTGGCCATCCTGTCCGTCGGTTCCGCTCGCGCGGTCAACATCGAGCAGGAGCCCGCGCAGCACGCGTTCGATGTGATCGTGGACGGGGCCCCGAACCGTCCGGCCCCGTCGGGCTCGCAGCTGATCTCGATCGTGTACGACAACTCCACGGCCACGACCGCGCTCGCGTTCTCGAGCACCGAGGTCACGACCCGGACCTACGGCGACGAG
>JBEGJG010000085.1:0-8003 GCA_041184705.1 Candidatus Eiseniibacteriota bacterium | reverse complement strand
GCGGTCCGGGACGACGTCGGCGGGTGAACGACCGAGCAGCTTGCCCACGGCATCGAAGCGGTACGTCTCGCCGTACGCGCGACGACCCCACGCGGTGCGCCAGACGGCGTCGCGATCCCACCACACCCCTGCCGGAAGCGGCACGCCGAGGTCCACCAGCGCCGGACGTGCGGGTTCGTCCACCAGCAGCACGCCGAGCGCGGGCGGCGAGGTCCGCGTGCCGAGGTGCGTGGCGAGCGCGCGCAGGTGCGCCTGGCAGTGTCCGCACGCGAGGTTCACGGCCACGACCCAACGCTCGGGCGACTCCACGCGCGGATCCGGCGGCAGCAGGCACTGGAACCGCGCAGCGTCGAACGCGGGCTCCTCCCAACGCTGCGAGCGATCCCACCACCACGCCACGCCGAGGGCTGCCAGCAGCAGCACGGCGACGACGAGCGCGATGCGGTTGAGGATGCCCACCCCGTCACGGTTCACGCGGTTCACCTCCATGGCGCGGGGCCACCCCCGAGCACCAGATCCGAAGTCCACCACAACACGAGCCGCGAGGCGAGCCAGAGTCCCAGCACCACCGCGAGCCCGCGCCGGAACGTCACGCCCGCAAGGGCGGCCTGCGCATGCGCCGACACCCCCACGCGCAGGGCGGCGAGCAGTCCCACGCCGGCGGTGGCGGTCGCCCAGCCGTCGGCGGGCGGCACGACAGGCCCCGCGCGCGGCCCGGCGAGCGCGATCGCCCATGCCGCGGGCAGCACCACCGAACCCGTCACCACCGCGAGCGCGAACGCTTCGCACACGGAGACCGCGACGATGCGCGTCACCAGTGCGCGCCACGCGACGCGAACGCCCTGCGCGCGCCACACCGCTCGCGCCACCACGGCCTCGAGTGCGCAGGCGAACAACTGCGTACCCAGCCCCACCGCGACGACCGCGGCCGGCGAGAGTCGCGGCATCGGATGCCGTCGCGCCGCCTGGGCCAGCACCTCGGTCCACACCGTGACGACCAACAACGCGCCCACGAGGGCGTGACGATCGCGCACCGGCTCGACGCCGCCACCCGGGTGAATCCGAGGGGCGGCGAGACGCGGTGCGCCGCGTACGAGCGAACGAAGGGACATGGGAACCCGTGCGGGAGCGGTCGGTCGCGCGGGGTACGCTTCCCCTACTGCACGTCGCGTGCCTCGCGCGATCCCCGCGCCGAACACGTGCAGGCGGGCGGACACACCGACCACGAAGGCGGCGGAGTGTGCGCGGGGTTCACAGCGGGCGTGAGGGCGTGCCCTCCACAGCCCGCGCGCCTCAGGCCGGTCCGGCCCCGCTCGCCATCTCGGCCAGACGCTCCGTGGTCTCGGCGACCAGCAGCGCCTCGGTCATCGCGCCGATGTCGCCCTCCATGAAGTCGGTGAGCGAGTGCACGGTGAGGTTGATGCGATGGTCGGTGACGCGGCTCTGCGGGTAGTTGTAGGTGCGGATCTTCGCGCTGCGATCGCCGGTCGAGACCTGCGACCGACGCTGCGCCGCGTACTTGGCCTGCGACTCCGCCAGCTTCGCGTCGTAGAGCCGGGCGCGCAGCACCTTCATGGCGCGCGCGCGGTTCTTGATCTGCGAACGCTCGTCCTGACACGTCACCACGAGCCCCGAGGGCAGGTGGGTGATGCGCACGGCGGAGTCGGTGGTGTTCACGCCCTGCCCGCCGCGCCCGCCCGAGCGGTACACGTCCACGCGCAGGTCCTCCTCGCGGATCTCCACGTCCACGTCCTCCACCTCGGGCAGCACGGCCACCGTGGCCGCCGAGGTGTGGATGCGACCCGAGGCCTCGGTCGCGGGGACGCGCTGCACGCGATGCACACCCGACTCGTACTTCATCTCGCGGTACACGCCGTCGCCCTCGAGCTGGAAGATGATCTCCTTGTAGCCGCCGGCCTCGGCCTCGGCCATCGAGATCACCTCGTGCTTCCAGCCGCGCGTCTCCGCGTACTTGCTGTACATGCGGTACAGGTCGGCCGCGAACAGCGCCGCCTCCTCGCCTCCCACACCGCCGCGGATCTCCACGATGACGTTCTTGTCGTCGTCGGGGTCGCGCGGCAGCAGCAGCTGACGCAGGTCGGTCGCGAGCACGCTGGCGCGCGCCTCCAGCTCGGGCAGCTCGGCCTGCGCCAGTTCGGCCAGCTCGGGGTCGCCCGAGGCCACCGCCTCGCGATCCTCGGCGATCGTCTGCTCCACGCGCCGCCACTCGGTCGCGACCTCGACCGTGCGCTGCAGACGCGAGCGCTCGCGCGACAGGTCGCGCAGTCGGCGCGGATCGCGCGCCACGTCGGGTTCGGCGAGCAGCCGATCGAGTTCGGCGAAGCGCTCCTCGACGCGGGCGAGTGCGGGCAGCAGATGACCGTCGAGCATCAGCGGGACCTCCGGGGGCACGGTGCGATCACTGCACGAACCCCACCTCGCGCACGCCTCCGGCGGCGCGCGCCTCGGCCAGCGCGGGGTCGTCGAGCACGCGCTCGAGCGACGCGATCGCGACCGCGCACATCTCGAGGTCGGGCTCGCGCGTGGTGAGGCGCTGGAACTGCATCCCCGGCCACGCGATGGCGCGCACGAACGGCCGGTCGAAGTGTCGGCCCGAGAGCCGGATGAACTCGAACGCCACGCCCGCGATGAGCGGCATGCACGCGATGCGAAGCAGGTGGTCGGCCAGCCCCTTGGGCTTCCCGATGAACGTGAACACCACGATGCTCACCACCACCACGAGGAACAGGAACGTGGTGCCGCAGCGCGGGTGCAGGCGCGGGAAGCGCTGCACGCTCTCGGGCGTGAGCGGTGCGCCGGCCTCGAGCGCGTGGATGGCCTTGTGCTCGGCGCCGTGGTAGCCGAGCACGCGCGCCATGTCCTTCCACTGGCTGATGAGCACCAGGTACAGCACGAACGCGGTCAGACGGAACGCACCGTCCACCAACCCGAAGCCCACGCGATCGTGGAACCCCAGCCACTCGGTGGCCCGTGCGGGCAGCACCACGAACAGCAGCACGCCCAGCGACATGGAGAACGCCACGGTCGCGAACTGCGCCACCACCATGCCGGGGCTGGTGGGCGCGGGCGCGCCCTCGCCCGGGGCTTCGCGCGCGGACTCGTCGGCGCTGAAGTTGAGCGCGGTCACACCGAGCGCGAGCGTCTCGAACAACGACACCGCGCCGCGCAGCACGGGCAGGCCGAGCAGGCGGTGACGGCGCGTCACCGAGGTGTACGACTGCTCGTGGAACGCGAGCGCCCCGCTGGGGCGTCGCACCGCGACCGCGACGCGGTTCGGCGAGCGCATCATGACGCCCTCGATCACCGCCTGGCCGCCGAGCGGAAGGAACGGCATGCATCCTCCGGGCCCCGTGGGGCCGGGTCACCTTGGGGGAAACGCACGACGGCCCCCGGGACGGGTGCATGCACCCGCGCCGGAGGCCGTCGGAGAACCGCTACTTGTCGGTGCCGTCGGACTTGGCGACGTTCGCGTACCGCTTGCGGAAGCGGTCCACGCGACCGGCCTTGTCGATCAGCTTCTGCTTGCCGGTGAAGAACGGATGGCACTGCGAGCAGATGTCGAGGTGGATACGGCCATCGGCCGACGCCGGCTTGAGCGTCGTGCGGGTCGTCCACTCCGTGCCACAGCCGTAGCAGTGGAACGAACGGGTCTCGTAAACCGGGTGGATTCCGGACTTCATGGGTGAATCTCCGCTACGGCGGCGTTCCCCGGCGTCCGGGCCCGGACCGCGATGCGGTCCCACGGGACACGGATGATGCCGAGCGCTCCGCCTGATCGAAAGTAGGCCGAGGAGTATGCCCCGGGTGGCCGCGATTGTCCACGGCGCCGCCCCCCGGACGTCCCGTGTCGAACGCGCAACGCGTTGCCGGGCATGGGGCTGGCGGGGTCAGTGGTTCATGGTCTCGAGGAACTTGCGGTTCGTCTTGGAGTCGCTCATGCGGTTGGTGAGGAACTCCATCGCCTCGATGGGATTGAGCTCGGTGAGGAACTTGCGCAGCACCCAGACGCGCGACAGCACGTCGCCGGGCAGCAGCAGCTCCTCCTTGCGAGTGCCGGAGCGGTTGATGTCGATGGCCGGGAAGATGCGCTTGTCGGCGATCTTGCGGTCGAGCACGATCTCGGAGTTCCCCGTGCCCTTGAACTCCTCGAAGATCACCTCGTCCATGCGCGAGCCGGTCTCGACGAGCGCGGTGGCGATGATGGTGAGCGAGCCTCCGCCGTCGATGTTGCGCGCACTGCCGAAGAACCGCTTGGGGCGCTGCAGCGCATTGGCGTCCACACCGCCCGACAGGATCTTGCCCGAGTGCGGCACGACGGTGTTGTGCGCACGCGCCAGACGCGTGATGGAGTCGAGCAGGATGACCACGTCGCGGCCGTGCTCGACGAGACGCTTGGCCTTCTCGATCACCATCTCGGCCACCTGCACGTGCCGCTCGGCGGGCTCGTCGAACGTGCTCGAGACCACCTCGCCCTTCACGTGGCGCGCCATGTCGGTGACCTCCTCGGGCCGCTCGTCGATGAGCAGCATGATGAGGATGACCTCGGGGTGGTTCTCGGCGATGGCGTTGGCGAGCTTGGCCATCATGACCGTCTTGCCGGCCTTGGGCGGCGCGGTGATGAGCGCGCGCTGACCCTTCCCGATGGGCGCGACGAGGTCGATGATGCGCGTCTCCAGACAGCGATCGCGCGTCTCCAGGTTGAGCTTCTCGACCGGGTAGAACGGCGTGAGGTTGTCGAACAGGATCTTGCCCTTCGCGGCCTCGGGGCTCTCGAGGTTGATGGCCTCGACGCGCAGCAGCGCGAAGTAGCGCTCGCCCTCCTTGGGGCGGCGCACCTGACCGCTCACCGTGTCACCGGTGGCGAGGTCGAAGCGCTTGATCTGCGACGGCGAGACGTAGATGTCGTCGGGCCCCGGCAGGTAGTTGTAGATGGGCGAGCGCAGGAACCCGTAACCCTCGGGCAGCACCTCGAGCACGCCCTCGGCGAAGATGAGCCCATCGCGCTCGGCCTGCGCCTCGAGCAGCTTGAAGATGAGCTCCTGCTTGCGCAGCCCGCTCGTGCCCTGCACCTCGAGCGTGCCGGCGATGACGAGCAGCTCGGCCATCGTCTTGACCTTGAGGTGCTGCAGGTCGAGCGGTTCGGCGGTCGGCGACTCGGTGACCGCGGTCTCGGGGGTCTCGGGGGTCTTGTCCATGGGGCTGGGCCTCGCGGCGACGGCCGTGGGACGCTCGCGCGCGCTCGTGCAGCAGCGACGGAGGGCGTGGCCGACGCGTGGGACGTGGCGTCCCGCGGGTGCTGGAGGGGTGGGAAGGTGCGGTCCGGTGGCCCGGAGCACGCGGGTGCGTGAAGCCTCGGGTGCGGGGCGCGCCGGGAGGGCTCCCGGCGTGCGGCAATGGGATGTCGTGGGATCGGGGCGCCCGGAGAGGTCGGCAGGCCGGGCGAGAGGCGCCGGAGCGAGCACGGCCCGGGCGGGCGCGTGCGCGTCGGCAGGAGGAAATTTAGGAGTCGCGCGGACCGAGTGTCAAGACTTCGAAAGACGGGCGCGGTCGAATCCTCGGTCGCCACGGGGCGAGCGGTCGGGTGCGTTGCCCCGAACCGTCGTGAGGTCGTGCAGAACCACCGCCGCACCCTTGCCTTTCGCGCGACACAGCACTGGGCGCGGATCGGCCCGACCGCGCAAACCGTTGTGAGCACGCACATGGGGTGCCCCTTCGGGACTGGCACCGCGGTTGCAATACCTGTGCGATGCGGACGGCGAGGATCGCGCTTGCATCCAAGCCCGTCATCACGCGCGCGGCTCTCCGCTCCGTGATTCGCACCGGCGCCTCGGCCTTGTTGCCGGGGCGCCGGACCCTTTTCGCGACGCACCCGGCTGGTATGCTGACCCCCTCGCACGGTCCGCACGCGGACCGCACCCCCTCCTCCCACCGTGGCTCCCCATGACCGCGCACGACGTCCCCACCGGTGTCCCCGCCCCCGAGTCCTTCATCCGCTCGGCGCGTGCCGCGCTGCGTGACACGCCCGAGGGCGTGGACCCGTGGTTCCACCGCTACCTGGGCGACCTGCTCGACGACCGCGGCCTGCGCACGTGGGTGCGCGCCAAGCAGCAGCTGCTGTCGCTCGTCGGTGGCGTGCAGGACCGCGTCGTGGTGGACGGTGGCTCGGGCTTCGGCATGGTGTCGAACCTGCTCGCCGCGTGGGGCGCGCGCCGCGTCTGGTCGGTCGAGGTGCACGAGCCCATGGTGCGCTCGCACCGACTCGTGAACGACGCCCACTTCGCGGGATTCCGCGATCGCGTGGTGCCGGTGCGCGCCGACGTCGCGAGCCTGCCCCTGCCCGACGCGAGCGCCGACGTGGTCATGAGCATCGAGGCGATCTCGCACTACTACGACGTGGACCACTTCCTCGACGAGTGCGCGCGCGTACTGCGGCCGGGTGGCTGGGTGGTCATCTCGGACGGCAACAACGGCGCCAACCCGGCGACGCGCACGCACACCGAGGAGTTGTGGGAACGCTTCGAGCACGGCCCCATGGGCATGTTCGGCGACCACGACATCCCCGAGCCCATGGTGTCGCGACGCGAGCGTGTGATCCGCGAGGAGTTCCCGTCGCTCGCCCCCGACGTGGTGAGCGGGCTGGCGGTGCGAACCTCGGGGATGGATCGCAAACGCATCGTGGAGGTGGTGGGCGAGCATCTGGCCGGCGGCCCCGCGCCCGATGCGACGTACCATCGCGGGCAGTGCCCGCGTGAGCCCGAGTGGGGCTACTACCTGGAGCAGTTGTTCGACCCGCGCGACCTCGCGGGCCGGCTCGAGCGCCGGGGGTTCGAGGCTCGGGCCCTGCCCCACTTCGGCGGGGCGGCCAACGACCTCGTGAACACGGCCAACAACGTGCTGCGCGCCTTCCCCACCTTCCGCTGGGCCCGCGCCTACCGCGTGGCGGCCCGCAAGCGGGGCTGAGAGGCCGGCACTGCAGCACCCCGGGGCCGGCGCACGGCATCGCGCCAGGACTCCGCACGGGAGGATGTATCAGCGTGCCTGGGGCCCCCACCTGTCCCTGTGACGGGTGAACCGGGCCGGACCGCAGGCCGGAACGGGGAGCCCGAAGACCTCAGGGGCAGCCCCCCTTGCCCTGCCGATGTCGGTCGTCTCTGGTGTTCTCGATAGGAATCGCCCTCTCCGTTATCACCATTTCCCGTGGCGGGAGGATGAGCCCACCGGTCCTCTGGTGACCGTCCGACGTCAAAGCACGAAGGCCACCCGTCGCTCATCCCGGGTGGCCTTCGTCGCTTCGTTCCTGGAACGAGCGTCAGCGCGGTCGGCGCTCGAGCAACAGTTTCACGCTCACCGTGGGCGGGTCGGCGATGCAACCCTCGGGTAGCCCTTCGGGTGCCACCACCGCCGAGACCGTGTCGTGCCGACCGTCCACACGCAGGGCCGCGAGCGCCAGCGTGTCGAGCGCGATCACCGCCTGCTCGGGCCCGGTCACGCGCACGCGCTCGGGACGCACCCACGACCGGCCGCGCCACGTGTAGCCCGAGGCCGGCATGCCCGAGATGCGCGGCTCGAGCGGCAGCTCGCGCGTCACCTTGCGATCGATCTCGAGCGACACCACGCGCGGCCCGATCAGGTTGACCACGGACACGCCCGCCTGCGAAGGCAGCGGCAGATCCGAGGGCGACAACGAGCGCTCGAACCGTCCCATGCGCGCCGACGCGAGCGAGACGTCGAGCGTGGGCTCCTGCACACGCAGCAGGATGAGCTGCTTGCCCGTGCCCGACAGCTCGGCCTCGACCACCGAGGGCGCCGCGCCGTGGATGGCGAGCGAGTCGCCGAGCTCCACGTACCGCAGCGGGAACGCCACCAACATGGTGGTGGGCCGGTCGGTGTAGACGTTCAGGTACACGAGCACCGCGAGCAGCAGCGCCGTGAACTTGAGCCCGAGGTTGTGGAACAGGATCGACCGGAGCGTGTCCATGGGA
>JBEGJG010000084.1:0-8385 GCA_041184705.1 Candidatus Eiseniibacteriota bacterium | reverse complement strand
CGGCCGCGAACCGTTCGCGATCGAGCGCGGACTGCGTATCGGGCAGTTCGTCCTCCAGCGCGTGCCGCGTGTGCGCTGGGAGGAGGTCGCCGAGTTGAGCACCACCGCGCGTGGCGCGGGCGGTTTCGGACACACGGGGACGCGTTAGCCCCGTCGCCTCACGCCGCCTCGGCCACGCCCACGTACAGCACGGAACGCTCGCTCACCCCGTGCGTGCGCAGGCGATCGGCGCCGAAGGCCGTGTGGTCCCACTCCTCGATCGTCCAACCCGACTCGCGCAGCAACCAGTCGGCCCGGGCGTACATGCGCACGTGGTCGTCCTGTCCGAACCGACGCCAGCGCTCGTCCGCGTCGGTCACCGTCGGGTCCTCGTCGGTCGTCGTGCGCGTGGTCAGGATGGGAACCATCAGGATCGCGCGGCCGCCCGGGGCGAGGACGCGTCGAAGCTCGCGCATCGCGAGTCGGTCCTCGGGCACGTGCTCGAGCACGTGCGAGCACAGGATGAGGTCGAACGCCCCGTCCTCGAAGCGCGACAGGTCCGTCACGTCCACGCACTCGTCGGCCAGCGCCGGATCGAGGTCGCCCGAACGGTAGTGCGCCTTCGGCAGTCGTCGCAGCCAGCGACGCAGCGCGCGCGCCGGGGCGATGTCGAGGATGCGCAAGGGCGTCCCTTCGCGCGACTCGACCCAGCGGCGCACGTACAACGCGTACAACCGGTCGCGGTCCTGGGCGCCGCACTCGGGGCACAGGTACTCGGCGAGATTGAGCGTCTCGAAGTCCGCGAGCGAGAACGGTACGCGCAGCGTGTGCTGATGCCGCACGTAGGCCTCGGGGATCGGCAGGAAGTTGGCGAACGTGCCGCCGCACACGGGGCAGTGCCGGCTCATACCGCGCTCCGCTCCGCGACCGTGCCCAACGCACGCTCGCCCTCGCGCACCAGCATCTCCACCGCCTCCTCGGAATCATCGAGCCCTCGCGCCGCCAGCAGCGCGCGCCACTCGTCGCGCACCGCGGCCTCGAGTCGCGACGCCTCCGCCTTGCGGCCGGCGAGGCGCAGACGTACCGCATGCGCCTGAAGCGCGGTCGCCGCCGTGGCTCCCACGCCCTCCAGTCCGCGGCGGGCGATCGCCAGCGCGTCGTCGTCGTGCGTCAGAACCGCGGTGGCAGCCAACAGCGCCCACGTGGACGCCTCCGTACCCTCCTGCGCCAGACGCATCGCGAGCGTCTTGGCCTCGCGCGTGCGGCCACGACCCAGTTCGCACAGTGCGAGATTGCGCGCCGCGTCGCGCGACTCCGGGTCGCGCTCGAGCGCATTGCGCGTCGCGCGCGCGGCCTCGGTGTAGGCGTGGAGTTCGAGATGCGCCCGCCCCAGGTTGAGCCACGCCAAGGCCTCGCGCGTCGGATCGGGAAGTCGCAGCCAACGCGTCCACAGCCCCACGGCCTCGTCGTGCCGACCGGCCACGCCGGCCTGGACGGCGCATTCCCACAGGGCCTGCGTGTCGTCCGGAGCCTCGGCCAACTTGCGTCGGGCGAGGTCGAGGTAGCGCTCGGCCTTCTCGCGCTCGCGCTCGAGTGCGAACGCACCGTAGTGGTGCACGGGCACCTCGAGTGCGGCCACGCGAAGGTGGTGTCGGTGCAGCGTATCGTCCACCACCTC
The DNA here is from genome assembly GCA_041184705.1 of Candidatus Eiseniibacteriota bacterium. Taxonomy (GTDB): domain Bacteria; phylum Eisenbacteria; class RBG-16-71-46; order RBG-16-71-46; family RBG-16-71-46; genus JAIOPA01. The sequence continues at coordinate 6,728 of JBEGJG010000084.1, read as the reverse complement.
GTGCAGGGCGCCTTCGAACCGCACGCGCGGGTCGTTCCGGAACAGACGCACCTTGCGGCTCGGGTGCCACCCGGTCCCGGCCTCGTCACGCGGGTACGAGCCGTCGTTCAAGACCCGGCCCGCCACGCTGGCGTCGTCGCTGTAGTTGCGCGTCACCATCGTCCATCCCGCGACGCCGTTCGGTTCGCGGATCGCGGCGCGCAGGCGCGGCAGGTCGCTGGTCGCGATCGCCTCGTCGGCGTCGAGCACCAGAACCCATGCGCCGCTCGCGGCTTCCAGCGAGGCGTTACGGGCGGCTGAGAAGTCACCGGTCCACTCGCGCTCCACCACCCGCGCGCCGAGCACGGTGGCGAGCTCGCGCGTGCGGTCGGTCGAGCCGCTGTCCACCACCACCACCTCGTCGGCCACGGGCAGCACGCTGCGCAACGCGCGCACGAGTCGCTCCTCCTCGTTGCGCACGATCAGGCACACCGACAGCGTGTCCGGTGCGCCTTCGCGCGCGCCGAGCGTGCGCGGGCCCACACGAGCGCGCACCGCGAGCGCCGCCTGCAGGAACGCATCGTCGTAGCCGAACCACTCCAGTGCGTCCTCGATCGCCTCCATGGCCCCGACCGCATCGTCGTCGGCGAGCGCCAGATCGATGTCCGCGAACACCAGTCCGCGATGCACCGGATGGAAGCCGCGCGCCTCGCGTACCGCCACGCGCGCCTCGGGCACGCGTCCCAGCGCCTTCGCGGCGTCGCACAGCGAGGACAGTGCATCGCTCGACAGGGGCGACAGCGTGAGTGCGCGCACGAACATGCCGAAGGCGGCGTCGCCGGGCTCGCGCTCCCACAGCATGGCACCGAGGTTCGAGTACGGCAGGCCGTTGCCGCGGTCGCAGGCGATCGCCGCGTTGAAGCAGCGGTTCGCCTGTTCCATGTCGCCGGCCGCATGAGCCACCAGACCGCGCAGGTTGAGCGCCCGGCTGCGCAGGTCGCCCTCCTCGTCCACCGTGTCCGCGATCCGCAGCGCACGACCGACGTCGCCCGCGGCCAGACTGGCGCACGCGATCAACACGCGCGAGGCGCCGTCCGCGGGGCCCGCAGGCAGGTTGGCCAACACGTCGAGAGCGTCCTTGGCGTGTCCGGCATGCAGCAGCATCTCGGCGAGGATGCGGTACGCCATGCTCTCGGTGGGCGAGACCCGCACCGCTTCGAGGCACAGCTCGATGGCCTCCTGCAGGCGTCCGGTCTCCTCCAGCACGCGCGCGCGCTCCACGGCCTCGTGCAGCAGCACGCGTCGTCCGAGCGTGGTGTCCTCGGCGCCGGCGCGCCACTTGGCCAGGAACCTCGCGCGGTTGGCCGCCATGGTGGCGCGATGGTCCACGCCGTTGCCCGTGAACGACGCGCTGCCCTCGTGGTGGATGAACACCTCGGCCGCCACGATGTTGCGGAACCCCGCCAACTCGGCTCGCAGGCAGAGGTCGTCGTCCTCGTAGTTGCCGGTCGCGTACGACTCGTCGAGTCCGCCGACGCGTTCCCACAGCGACGCGTGTCCGAGCAGGCAGAAACCCACCAAGCGTGGCGAAGGCACGCGCTGGTGGCGATGACGCTCGCGCCAGGCGGCCGCGAACGCGTCGAGGTTCGCACGCGCGTAGTCGGGTGCGACCGCGCGCTGCAGCCCTGCGATCTCGTTGGTCACCGGTCCCACGAAGCCCGCGTTCCGCAAGGCGCCATGAGCGGCGATCATGCCGTCAATCCAGCCCTCGGTGACGACCGTGTCGTTGTTGAGCAGGACCACCCACTCGCCACGGGCGAGCGCGAGGCCCTGATTGCAGCCGGCGGCGAACCCGCGGTTGGTGGCGTTCTCGACCAGCACGGTATCGGCGTGCGTGGCCGCCTCGGTCCGCAACCAGTCCACGGTGCCGTCGCTCGAACCGTTGTCCACCACGATCAGCTGCAGCGGGCGCTCGGTGTGGCGACGCACGCTCGCCAGACAGGCCTGCGTGAGCGGGAGCTGGTTCCACGTGAGCACGACCACCGACACCAGACCCGCGACCCGGTTCGCGGGCAGGTCCGCAGCCGAGGGCGGCGGCGTGTAATCGCGGATGTGACAGGCGTCGGTCCACTCCACATCGCCGTTCGCGTGCACGATGGCGTCGGGCTCGACGCGGTGCGCCCAGCGCTCGTGCAGACGCGCGACGTTCTCGGTGACGCGTGAGAAACGCTCGGGGCCGCTCTTCGACTCGTGGTGCGTGAGCACGCTGCGCGGCTCGTACACCAGCAGCCCACCGCGCTCGTGCAGCGCCAGGCACAGGTCCACGTCCTCGTAGCCGTTCCAGTATCCCTCGTCGAAGCCTCCCACGTCCTCGAACGCGTCGTGACGCACGAGCAGGCACGCGGCGGTGAGCACCTGATGACAACGCGCCTGCAGCGCGTCGGGCAGGTCGCCGGGCTTCGCGTAGTACGCATGGCGCGCGAGCAGGGGATCGTTCGTGGGGAGGTCCCGGGTCACGAGCACGCCCGCGTGCTGCAACGTGCCGTCGGGGAAGAGCAGGCGACTGCCCACGGCGACCACGCGCGGGTCGCGATCCAGCACCTCGACCATCGGCTCGAGCCATCCCGGATGCGCCACCGTGTCGTTGTTCAGGAACAGCACGTACGGCGTACGGGCGATCGCCGCACCCATGTTGCTCGCCCGTGCGAACCCCACGTTGGTCGTGTTCGTGATCACGCGCACCCACGGGGCGTGATCGCGCAGCCACTCCGCGGTGCCATCCGTGGAGGCGTTGTCCACCACCACGACCTCGGCCCACCCGGGCGGGAGCGTGGCGGCCAACGACTCCAGGCACGGCCGCGTGAACTCCAACTTGTCGTACACGGGGATGACGATGGTGACGCGCGGATCGGGGTTCGACGGAACGGGGTTCATGTCGGGAGCCTCGTCGTGGGGGAGGGGTGAGGAAGGAGGAGCGGTCCGGGGATCGCGGTTCATGTGGCCACCGCCTCCGCCCACTGCAACGAATCCAGATAAGCCGCATCGAGCGTGACGTCGTCGAGCGGACAGCGTTCGCGGTGCTGGTCCACGCGCGACCAGTCGCCGTGCTGGTACGCCGTCACCAGGTCCAGCACGGGTTCATACGGCGAGCCGCGATGCAGCACGGCGTCGCGCACCTCATCGGGCAGCGCGAGGCTCGACAGCACCTCGTCCTTCGAGCGGCCCACCATGCCGTCCACCAGCGACAACATGCCGGTGAGGAACAGTTCGGGGCCGTGCTCGGCGAGCCCGGTGCTCGGCGCGACCGACTCGGCGAAGCGCGCGCGCGACAACGCGGTCACGAGCAGCTCGTGCGGACGGTCCTCGCACAACGACATCATGGCCAGCATGAGCGCCCAGCGACGGAGCGGACGCTCGCCCAGCAACTCGAGAGCGTGATGCACCGACTGCACCTCGTGCCGCAGTCCGAACGCCGCCGAGTTGAGGTGGCGCAGCAGCCGCAGCGTGAGACCCACGTCGGCCCGGAACACCTGCTCGAGCCGCTCGTACGACAGGTCGGGTGCGGTGATCTCGGCCATGAAGCGGAGCACGCTCACCTTGGCCGGGGGCAGGTCGCGCACCGCGATCATCTCGGGACGGCAGAAGTGGTAGCCCTGCAGCAGCGAATGGCCCGCGTCGAGGGCGGCCTGCGCCTGTTCGGGCGTCTCGACCTTCTCGGCCAGCGTCTCGACGCCGTGAACACGCAGGCGTGCGACCTCGCGGGCGTCGAGGGCGCCGGGCCAGCGCACGAGGTCGCATTTCACCACGTGCACGAGGTCGAGGAACGGCGCGCGCTCGGGCTCCCCGGCGTAGTCGTCGAGCGCCAGTCGCCAGCCTTCGGATCGCATGCGGTGACAGACCTCGAGCACCGCGTCGTCGGCTGTGACGGACTCCAGGATCTCCACCACCACGCGGTCGCGCGGCAGCAGACGATGGATCTCGTTCACCAGTGCGCTTCGCGTGAGGTTCACGTACGCGCGTCGGTCCCCCACCAGCAGGTCCAGTCCGAACGCGGTCGAGCTCTGCTCCACGTTCACGGTCGAGGCCCAGTCGGCGTTGCTGGCCGTGAAGCGGTTCTCGGGACCCGAGCGGTAGAGGAGTTCGTAGCCGTGCACCTGCGACCGGCGATCGAGGATCGGCTGCCTCGCGCAGTACAGGACGGGTCCGGCCGGAACGGAAGTTCCTTCCGGCGAACCCTGCGGGTCCTCCGGCAGCGGTTTCCGGTTCGGGGCGGACATGACGGGGTGAACCTCCGTGGAATGACGCGGTGGGGTGCGGGAATGCGTGAATTCGAGGTTCCGCGCGTTCGCGCGGTCCCGATCGGTCTCTAGCACGGACCGTGCTAGAGGACCGGAGGGGGCCGACGCGCGTCCGCGGTCGGCCGTTCGTCCCCGCTCGTCCCGTACCGGAGTCCTCATCGCCCATGAGCCTCACCGACACCACCATCACCACCACCGCCTCGTCCGAGGGCACCTTGTCCGATCGCATGCTCCTCGAGTGCGTGCGGGGTGGGCGCGTGCACGCCATGCCCACGACCGACGGGACCGCCACGGTGAGTGTGGTGGTGCTCGCACTCGGCCACGACCGCCCTGCGTCGTGTGCCGTGCGCGAAGCGCTCGCGCAGACGCATCGCGTGGGGCAGGTGCTGGTGGTGGGTCCGGAATGGCCCGCACCCGCGGGCGAGCGACTGTTGAACGAGGTGGGACACGACGGTCGTGTGCGGTTGCTGCCGCTCGTGAACCTCGGTCCTGCGCCTGCCGCGCCGCGCGACCGTCACCGCGTGCGCGCGGCCCAGGCGTTGGCGGCCGCCTTGCCGTTCGTGAGTGAGGACTGGGTCACGGTCGTCCCCGCGCACGCCACGCTCGAACCGTCGTTCGTCACGTGCGCCCTCGAGCAGGCCCAGCGCGACGTGCTCGAGTTGGTGTGGTCGAACGACGATCCGGGACTCGCGGACCGCGACTTCGCGGGGGTGTTGTGGGCGTCGGCGCTGGCCGCGCTCGCGCCGTCCCCCGCCTGCGCATGGGCCGGTGAGGCCCCCGATGCGGTGTGGTGGACGCGTCTGCAGGCGGCCGGTGCGCGTGCACCCGGAGCGCCCGCGCTCGCGCGCGCGCTCGCACGACGAGGGCACGCATGATCCCGTACACGACTCCCGCCTACGCGCGCACCTGTGCGCACCTCGGTACACCGCGCACGCTGCCCCGTTCGGGCGTGACGGTGCTGGTGCGTCCGGTCGTGAACGCGTTCGGCGCTCTCGACGCCTGCGCGCCCTACCCGCTCCTGCACGCCCCGGACCTCACCGCGTTCGCCGCCGACCTCGTGGCGGCCCGCGACCTCGTGTCGTTCGTGGGCGTGGCCGACCCGCTCGCGACCGCTTCACCCGAGGTGCTCGCCGAGGCGTTCCCCGATCGTCTCGTGGCGTTCAAACGTCACCACCTCGCGCGACTCGATCCGCGCGACCCGCTCGCGCACGTGCACGCGGGGCATCGGCGCAAGGCCCGGCGTGCCGCCGAACACGCGCGGGTGGAGGTCGTCGCCGAGCCTCTCCTGCACGCGACCGAATGGGTCCGGTTGTACGGCGCGCTGCGCGCACGCCACGGCGCACTCGGTCCCGCCGATTTCCCCCCCGAGGCGTTGGTCGCGCAGTTGGCGGTGCCCGGCGCACTGCTCGTGCGCGTGGCCGAGGGCGACCACGCGGTGTCCATGTCGCTCTGGTACTTCGACGGCGCCCGCGCCCATTACCACCTCGGCGCGTCCGACGCCCGCGGCTACGCACTCGACGCCTCGTACGTCGGTTTCGCGCATGCGCTGGGTGCGCTCGCGCAGCGGGGCGTGCGCACGGTGGATCTGGGTGGGGCGGCGGGCGGGCGCGATCGCGACGACGGCCTGGCGCGCTTCAAGCGTGGTTGGGCCAACGACTCCGCGACCGCGTGGTTGTGCGGCCGCGTGCTCGATCCGGCGCGCTACCGCGTGCTGTCCGCCGACGTCACCACGGACGACTGGTTCCCGGCGTATCGCGCGGCGGTGGCGGCATGAGCGTGCGCGGAACGCGGTTCGGCGTGCTCGCCTCGACCGGTGGCGCGGTGCTCGCGCGCCTCATGTCCTCGGCGTGGTTCCGCGACCGTCTCGCGGTGGTGGTCGCCGACCGTCCCTGCGGTGCGATCGCCTGCGCGGAACGCGCCGGGGTGCCGACCGTGGTCGTGGACGAACCCGATGCCCGCCTGCGCGAGCGCGCACTGGCCGACGCGTTCGACGCGCACGGTGCGGATCACATCCTGCTCTTCTACACGCGCCTGCTGCGGTACGACCTGCTCGAGCGTCGGGTGGGGACCCTTTGGAACCTGCACCCGTCGTTGTTGCCCGCGTTCCCGGGACGTCACGGGTTCGAGGACGCGATCGCCGCGGGCGCACGCGTGCTCGGTACCACGCTGCATGCGGTGGATGCCGGTTGCGACACGGGGGCGGTGCTCCTGCAGACCGCGTTCGCGCGCGAGCCCGATGCCGTCCTTGCGGGGACACGGCACCGGATGTTCGAACAGCAGGTACGGGGAGCCCTGCAGGCCTGTCGCTGGATCGCCGCGGGGCGCGTGCAGGTCGTGGAGGGGCGCGTGGTCGTGCGCGATGAGCCCGCGCCCATCGTGCTCGACGGTGCGCTCTATTCGCCCGGGCTCGACGACGTCGAGGCGCGCACCCTCGTGGTGCCGGCGCCCGTC
>JBEGJG010000083.1:0-8305 GCA_041184705.1 Candidatus Eiseniibacteriota bacterium | reverse complement strand
GTCGGGAGCGACGAGTCCGGCGATGCCGCACATGGGAACGGGGTCCTTACGGGGTCGGGGGGGCGAGCCGCCAGGCGACGAAGCGACGGTCGCTGTGCAGTTCGGTGGCGCCCGGCGGGGGTGTGCCCTCGCGGCGCGTTTCGCGCACCACCACCTCGGCGGCGGGGCGCGTGCTGTCGGGGTGCGTGAGCGGCCACTGCCCGCGGGCGATGAGCGTCTCGCGGTAGCGCACCGCGTAGTTGCTCGTGAGCGGGTGTCCGAGCGCGGACACGATGGGGGCGCGTCGAGCGAGCAGGTAGTCGGTGCCGGGGCTGTAGCAGTCCTCGTAGCGGTACGTGGGGGAGCCGGCGGCCTGCAGTGCGCGCGCGAGTCCGGCCCCCGAGGTGGCATGCGCGGCCTCGGACAGCGCACCGTGTCCCAGACCGATCAGCAACGGCGTGAACGCGAGCATGGCGGCGAACGCCCAGCGCGGTCGCGGCGAGGCCTGCCAGGACTCGGCCGCCCACCACGCGAGGGCGGGCAGCGTGGGCAGTAGATAGGTGACGAGCTGCGATCGCGAGAGCCCGAAGAACACCGCGGCGAACAGCACGAAGCCCGCCGCCACGCGCGAAGCGGACGACACCAAACCGCGCCACGGCGTGCCGAGCGACCACGGCAGCGCGCCGCCCACGAGCGTCGCCGGCACGAACCACCACGGCTGCTTGCGGTGGAACGCGTCGCTCGTCATGCGCTGGAAGGTCTCCTCGAGGAACGCGTAGCGCACGTACTCGGGATGTCGCTGCACGGCGGCCGCGAACCACAGGCCGGGGATCCCCAGCGCGACGAGCCAGCCCGGGCCCCAGGTGAGCCAACGCATGGGCGCGAGGCTGCGCACCAGCAAGGCCGCACCGGCCGATCCGCCCAGCGCCCAGGCCAACATGACCGGGCCCTTCACGAGCACGCCCACACCGACGGCGAGGAACATGAGCAGGCGACGCCGTGGGCTCGGACCCTCGGCGAGTTCGCGTGAGAGCAGCGTCCAGACCGCGGTCACGCACGCGGTGAGCGGCATGTCGAAGATGACGTACGCGCCGATGACCGCGAACAGCGGGGCGGCCGCCGCGAGCGCGATCGCCCGCTCGGCATGGCCCGCGGGAGCGAGTCGCGCGCTGGCGTGCGCGAGCAGCCACAGGGTGAGGAGCGTGGCGAGGATGGCCGGCAACCGGGCGGCGAGCGGCGTGGGGCCGAGCACGCGGATGGCGGCGGCGCCCATCGCGAACAGCGCGGGCGGCTTGTCCAGATAGGGCACCCCGCCCAGATGCGGGACCACGAGGTCGCCGTCGGCGGCCATCTCGGCGGCGACCTGGGCGTTACGGCCCTCGTCGGGGTCGAGCAGCGGGAAGGTGGTCGCGATCGCGAGCGACAGCACGAGCGACGCTGCGAGCACGAGCCACACGGTGCGGGGCAGGGGGGCAGGGGTGGTCACACCCGCACGCTAGCACAACGCGGACACGGGAACGGCGCGCCGCCCGCTGGGGGCGACGCGCCGTGGGAACCCGTGGAACCGGGTCGTACCGACTACTTCTTCCCGGCCGGCATCTTCGCGTGGGCCGCGAAAAGCGCGGTGAGGTAGCGGTTCACCTCCTCGCGCACGATGCCCGGCAGCACCGCACGGACCTTGTTCTGGACGCCGTCGCGCACCTGCGCGGCGATGGCGCTGTCCGCACCGACCTGCGTCAGCAGACTGGGGCGGCGGCCACGGCGGCCGACGAGGCCCTGCTTCTTGCGCCACGAGTAGTAGGTCACAGGCGTGACGCCGAATCGCTTGTGGACCTCGTTCGCGGTCAGGTTGTCCTTGGTCGCGGCCGACAGGATCTCGGCCCTCTTCTGCGCGGTGTAGGTCTTCCGCGGTCGCTTCGCCATCACTTCCTCCGAGTCTAGGGGGTGCTGTGTCCTTTCGGGAGCACATGCATGAAGCAATCTCTATCGCACACGCCAGCCTGTCAACATGTGCGAGGCATGTTCGAAGTGTGTCATGCGACGAATATGAAATCCCGTCCCTCGACCCAACCGTGCGACCGGAGTCGTATCCGCCAACGAGCGCGGGCTTCCGGGGCCATGAACGCGGCGATCACCGGACCTGAAAGGACCGAGGCGACGTCCTCGGGCGCATGCCGCAGTTCGACGGACGCGGCTAAACGCGTCCCGAGCGCGGTTCGCCAGCGTTCGAGGCTGGTCCCGACCCCGACCAGCATCGCCTTTCGACCGTGTGCGAGCATCCCGCGATCGAGCGCGGCCACCTTGAGTGCGATGAAGTTCTCACGAGAGTAGCGTTCGTCGGTGCGTGTGGAATTGGCACCGTGCTGACGCCAGCCGTACAGACACGACTCGAGTTTCGCGAACCGGGACCCCGATTCCGCGAGCCGGATCCAGAGGTCGAGGTCCTCGGCCCAGCCGTGTTCGCGCCAGCCGCCGACGCGTTCGAGTGCCTCGCGCCGCAGCATCACGCCCCCGTGCGCGATGGGGCTGTCGATGAGCAGCTCGTGCACCATGTCGTCGTGCGTGAGCAGCGAATTGTGCCAACGCTCCCACCGACGCATCCCCACACCCGTCGCCGCACTCGGGAACAGGCGGACCGCGCAGCCCACCACGTCCACCTGCGGATGCGTGGCGAGGAACGCGACCTGACGCTCGAGCCGCGTGCGGTGCGAGAGGTCGTCGGCGTCGTGACGCGCCACGAGCGGGGCCCGGGCGAGTTCGAGCGCGGTGGCGAGAGCGGCGGGAAGCCCGCGGGGTGGGGTGCGCACCACGCGCAGGCGCGGGTCGAGGCGGGCGGCCCGTTCGAGCGCCTCGCCCGAGCCGTCGCGGGAGCCGTCGTCCACCGCGATCACCTCGAGGTCCACGAGCGTCTGACGCGCGAGCGACGCGAGGGAGGAGGCCAGCCACGGGCCGGCATCGCGGACGGGGAGCAGCACGGAGACGATCGGCATCGCGAAGGGACGCTAGCCGCTCCCCGCAGCGCCCACAAACCCGGGAGCCGGCGTCTCGCGTTCGGGCGGCGCCGGCCCTATCCTCGCGGGTCCAACCCCGGGACGCGGGCCCGGGGACCCCGGACCGGCGCTTCCCAGGGACGGTTCGGCCATCCGCCCCCGCGAGGAGTGACGCCATGAGCGAGCGCGCGACGTTGAACGTGTTCCCGATCACGGAGGACCGCCTGCGGTTCGAGGCCGGGTTCCCGCGTGGGACCGCCGTGATGGAGAGCGGGAAGGAGGCTCAGGCCCCGAACCCCGTGCAGCACCTCCTGACCTCGGTGGCCGCGTGCATGGCCGTGGACGTGGTGAACATCCTGCGCAAGAAGCGCATCGTCGTGACCGGGTACACCATCGACATGGACGGCGAGCGCGCCCCCACGCCCCCGCAGCGCTTCACGAGCCTCACGTTCACGCATCGCTTGCGCGGGCAGGGCCTGTCGCGCGAGGCGGTCGAGCACGCCCTCCAGCTCTCGTCCGACACGTACTGCTCGGTCAAGCACACGCTGCGCCCCGATGTCGCCATCCACAACCACATCGAGATCACCGAGGGCTGAGCGCGCCTGCGCCCCTTCGATCCCACGACACGAAAGGACGACGTGATGGAGTTCCGCATCGAGAAGGACAGTCTGGGCGAGATGCAGGTGCCGGCGAGCGCGCTGTGGGGGCCGCAGACGCAGCGCGCGGTCGAGAACTTCCCCATCTCGGGCCAGCCCATGCCGGCCGCGTTCGTTCACACGCTGGGTCTCATCAAGGCCGCCGCGGCGCGCGTCAACCGCGACCTCGGGCTGATCGAGGCCCCGATCGCCGACGCCATCGAGCGGGCCGCGCTCGAGGTCTCGGAGGGTCGCTGGGACGCGGAGTTCCCCATCGACGTGTTCCAGACCGGCAGCGGGACCTCGTCGAACATGAACGCCAACGAGGTCATCGCACGCCTCGCGTCGCGCGCCTCGGGCCTCAAGGTGCACCCCAACGACCATGTCAACTTCGGCCAGAGCAGCAACGACGTCATCCCGACCGCGCTGCACGTCTCGGCCGTGGTGCGCATCGAGCGCGACCTGCTGCCGTCGCTCGCGCGACTGTGGAAGGTGCTCGACGCGAAGTCGCGCGAGTTCCACGACGTGCTCAAGACCGGCCGCACGCACCTCATGGACGCCACGCCCATCCGTCTCGGACAGGAGTTCTCGGGCTACGCCTCGCAGGTGCAGCACGGCATCGCGCGCGTCAAGGCCACGCTGCCCGACCTGCGCGAACTCGCGATCGGCGGGACCGCCGTGGGCACCGGGCTCAACACCCACCCCGAGTTCGGGCGGCGCATGGCGGCCGAGATCGGCAAGCTCGCCGGGACGTCGTTCCTCGAGGCGCCCAACCACTTCGAGGCCCAGGGTGCGCAGGACGGTGCGTGCTGGGCGAGCGGTGCGCTCAACTCGGTCGCGGCCAGCCTCATGAAGATCGCGAACGACGTGCGCCTCATGAACTCGGGTCCGCGCTGCGGGCTCGCCGAGGTCACGCTGCCCGCCATCCAGCCGGGCTCGAGCATCATGCCGGGCAAGGTGAACCCGGTCGTGTGCGAGGCCGTCACCATGGTGGGCGCGCAGGTCATGGGCAACCACACCGCCATCACGGTCGGCGCGCAGTGGGGGCAGCTCGACCTCAACGTCATGCTGCCCATGATGGCGCGCAACCTGCTCGAGAGCGTGCACCTGCTCGCGGCCGCATCGCGCGTGTTCGCCGACAAGGCGCTCGACGGGCTGGTCGCCAACGCCGACACCTGCCGTGACTACATCGAGATCTCGCCCAGCATGGCGACCGCGCTCAACCCGCTCATCGGCTACGACAAGGCGGCCGAGATCGCGAAGCGTTCCTTCAAGGAGCGCCGTCCGGTGCGCGAGCTCGCGAGCGAGATGACCACGCTCACGAAGGCCGAGATCGACGCCGCGCTCGATCCCGCGCGTCAGACGCAGCCCGGTCTCGAACTGGGCGGCGGCGCGGGCGGCTGACGCCGGTGGACGGGGTCGCTCATCACGGCGTGCCGGACGAGGCCGAAATGGCCGTCCGGCTCGCCGCTGCGCGTGCGCGGCTGGCCGGCGTGGCGCACGTCACACCCGTCGTGCGTTCGCGCCAGCTCGACGAGCGCACCGGGGCGCAGGTGTTCCTCAAGTGCGAGAACCTGCAGCGTGTCGGGGCGTTCAAGTTCCGCGGTGCCTGGAACGCGATCACCGCACTCGAGCCGGCGGTGCGTGCGCGCGGCGTGGTCGCGTACTCGTCGGGCAACCATGCGCAGGCGGTCGCGTGCGCCGCGCAGCGACACGGCGTGCCGTGCCACATCGTGATGCCGTCGAGCGCGCCGCGGCCGAAGCTCGCGGCCACGCGCGACTACGGCGCCACGATCCACCACCACGATCTCATGGGGGAGACGCGCGAGGGACTGGCCGAGCGTCTCGCGCACGAGCACGGCGCCACGCTCATCCCGCCGTTCGACCATCCCGACGTGGTCGCGGGGCAGGGCACCGCGGCCGCCGAGTTGCTGGAATCCCACGGCCCGTTCGATCTGCTGGTGGCCTGTCTGGGCGGCGGTGGGCTGCTGTCCGGCACCGCCGTCGCGGCCGCCGTGGACGGGCGCGGGGCGCGTGTGGTGGGCGCCGAGCCGGCCGCGGGGGACGACGGCGCGCGGTCGTTCCGCAGCGGCCGACTCGAGACCGTGCACGAACCCGACACCATCTGCGACGGGGCGCGCACGCCGTCGCTGAGCGCGCTCACGCTGGCGCTCATCCGTCGGCACGCGCACGACGTCGTCACCGTGACCGACGCCGAGGTTCTGGAGGCGCTGGGGTTCCTGTGGGAGCGCGTCAAGCTGGTGGTGGAGCCGACCGGTGCGCTCGGCGTGGCCGCACTCCTGCACCGAGGGATCGCGCGTCCTGGGGAGCGAGTGGGCGTGATCCTGTCGGGCGGCAACGTGGACCTGTCGAGCGCCCTGCGCGCGTTCGAACGACCCGCGCGCGGTTAGACGGTCACTCGATCCCGACCTCGGCGAGCGCGTCGGCCAGATCGGCCTCGTCGTGCAGGCCCACCATGACCTTGGCCACGTCGCCGTTGCGGTCCACGATGACGGTGAGCGGGATGGAGTTCGCGCGGTAGAGCGAGCCCACCTTGCCCGAGAGGTCCATGAGCACGGGCACGTCGAGCTTCTGCTTCTCGAGGTAGGCCCGCACCTTGTCCTCGTCCTCGCGCACGTTGACGGCGTACACCACGAGCCCGTCCTTCGCGTGCGCCCGCATGGCCTGCGCCACGATGGGCAGCCAGCGGCGGCACGGACCGCACCACGTCGCCCAGAAGTCGAGCAGCACGACCTTGCCCTTGAGCGAGCTCAGCGTGACGGGCGAGCCGTCGGCCAGCGTCTCGAGCGTGAAGTCGATCGCGGGGCGGCGCTCCATCGAGGCGTGCTCGGCCGAGGGCTGCGAGAAGCGACGCACGCGTCGCAGTCCGTCCTCGCCGGGGCCGCGGAACGCCGTGTCGGGCAGCTTGGCGTCGGGCTCGGCCACCACGAGTCGCGTCACGCTGGTGGAGTACACCCGCCCCATCTGCGGGTGCTGCTGCTCGACGCGAAGGGAGTCGAGCAACACCATGCGCGAGACGGGGTCCACCCACAGCACGCGCGGCGACACGGTGACGCCCTCGGGGCCACCCGCGGCGGGCGGCGGCAGGGTGAGTGCGTAGCGCTCGCAGCGCACGACACCCGTCGCGGTGTGCACGGTGTCGGGGCCGAGGGAGCGCACCGCGGTCACGGTGGTGAGCAACTGCGCGTACTCGGCCGCGGGGTCGATCTGGCGGTCGAACTGCGCACCCTCGGGTGTGGCGCGGATCGCGCTCACCGGGCGCACCATGTACTGCCCGATCGCGGGCACCGCGGTCCACAGGCTGTCGCCGTCGGTCGCCATGCGCTGCACGCCCTCGGGGGTGCGGATCATCGAGGCGAACCGTCCCGGGCGATGCACGAGGAAGCGCATCGAGGTGACCTGCTGACGCTTCTCGGTCGCGCTGCCGACCTCGTTCACGCCCTGTCCCTCGAGGCGGTAGCTCGTGAGCGTGCGGTAGCGCTCGGCGACGCGCTCCAGCGCACGGCTCGCGGCGTCGGCGCTCGGGCGCTCGGGCGGCGTCGCGGCGACGGAGGTGACGGCGATCAGGACGAGGGCGAGGATGGGGCGCATGCGCATAGGGCCTTCCGGGGAGGGAGCAAGGGTGACCCCACGAGCATAACCCACCGCGCGATGCGGGCGGTGGAACGCGGCGGGGGCGCTGGCGCGGACCGCGCCGAACGCCCCCGCGGGCCCTTCCGCGGGACTCAGCCGCGCGCCGCCGCCTCGAACGCCTCGGCCAGACGAGCGAGACCGGCCTCGACGTCGCCGCTCACGTGGATGCGGACCGCACGCAGGGCGTGCGCGTCGAGCACCTCGTGGTCGCCGGCGGCCTGCGCGTCGCGCAGCGTGCGGAACCCGAACGCCTCGCCCGGGATGGGCTCGTCGCCCTCCTCGGCCGTGACCTCCAGGAACACGCCGGTGCCGGGGCCGCCCTTGTGGAGCTGCCCGGTCGAGTGCAGGTAGCGCGGCCCGTAGCCGAGCGTGGCCGCCGCACGCACGCCCGCACGGACGGCGTGCCGCACACGCTCGAGCGAGGCGTGTCGCGCGTCGGTGCGATGCAGGTACGCGAGCACCGCGCCGTAGTCGCCGGGGCGGAACCACGACAGGAAGGCGCGCGCCCACGCCACCGCATCGCCCTCGGGGGTAACGACCGAAGCGGCGGCGTGCCACTCGAGCGCGCCGTCGCGCGCACGCGGCGTGCGGGCCGTCAGCCCGCCCTGCGCGGTGGCCTGCTGCAGCACGCGCTTGGTGGCGGCCTTGGCCTCGGACACGTTGGGTTCGTCGAACGGGTTCACGCCCAGCACCGCGCTCGCGACCGCGGTCCGACTCCACTGGATCACCGGATGACCGGCCGCGGCCAGCGCGTCGAGCGCGGCCGAGGTCGCGGCGTCGGGTGCGCCGATCGTCACCGACACGAACACGCGGTCGTGGCCGTACGCCTCAGGGCTCGCGAGCGCCTCGCCGTCCACGGGCAGGATGCCGCGTCCTTCCTTGCCCGTGCTCTCAGCGACCAACTGCTCGATCCACACGCCGAGGGGTTCGAGGCCTGCGCCGAGCACCAGCGTGAGCTTGTCGCGTCCCGCGTGCGCGAGCACGCCGAGGGCCGCACCGAGCGTGAGGGCGGTGCCGTGATCGAGCAGGTCGGCGCGTTCGGCCATC
>JBEGJG010000082.1:9069-11556 GCA_041184705.1 Candidatus Eiseniibacteriota bacterium | reverse complement strand
CGAGCAGACCGCCGAGCGCATCAAGATCGAGATCGGCTCCGCGTTCCCGCTCCCCGAGGAGATGGACATGGAGATCAAGGGTCGCGACCTCGTGCGCGGTATCCCGCGCACGCTGCGCGTCTCGAGCGTCGAGGTGCGTGAGGCGCTGCAGGAGCCGGTGGGCCAGATCGTCAACGCTTTGCGCGAGTCGCTCGAGCGCACGCCGCCCGAGCTCGCGGCCGACATCGTGGATCGCGGCATCTACATGACGGGTGGCGGTGCGCTGCTGCGCGGTCTCGACCTGCTCATGCGCGAGGTCACGAACCTCAACATCCGAGTGGCCCAGGACCCGCTCACCTGCGTCGTGCGCGGCGCGGGGAAGATCCTCGAGAAGATCGAGGACTACGAGAAGGTCATCCTCTCCGGCCACCGCGACTGATCCACGAGGATCCGCGTGCCGAGCATCCTGCCTCCGGCCGAGCGCCGCAGCGTCGTCCTCGTGACGGTGTATGCGGCGCTCTCGCTTCTCCTGCTCGTGGTCGGGGATCGCATCCCCGCGAGCGGGTTGCGCGCCGTGGGTGCGGTGCTGTTCGCGCCCTTCGACCGCATGGTGGGGGGGCTCGACCGCATGCTCACGTCGTGGGCCGAGAACACCTCGCTGCATGAGCGCGTCGCGCGCCTCGAGGTCGAGAACGCGAGGCTCCAGCTCATGGCGACCGAGAACGAGGAGTTGCGCGCGCAACTCGGTCTGCAGGCCTGGCGCGGACTCGCGCTGCGGCCGGTCGAGGTGCTCGCGCTGAGCGGCGGCAACCTGCTGCCCGACGCCGCGACGTTGTCGGCGGGTCGTGCGCAGGGGGTCCGCGTGGGCGATGCGGTGCTCACGCAGGACGGGCTCATCGGTCGCGTCACCGAGGTGTACGCGAACCTGTCCCGCGCCTCGCTCATCACCGACCCCAATCAGGCCGTGGCCTGCGAGGTCGAGACGACCGGCGTGCAGGGCGTCCTGCGGTTCGTGCCCGCGCCCCGGCCTCGCCTCATGCTCACCGCGGTCTCGGTGGCGGACACCGTGCGCATCGGCGAGGTCATCGCCACCTCCGACCTGTCCGTGCGTTTCCCGCGCGGCATCCCGGTCGGCACCGTGATGCGCATCGAGGCCGACCCGAGCGGACTCATGCAGGAGATCGAGATCATGCCGAGTGCGCACCTCGCACGGCTGCGGCACGCGTTCGTGGCCCCGGGGCCCGAACCGCCCAGTGACGGGCTCGTGCGGCCGCGCATCGAGTACGAGCCGCAGCGCATCCGCGGCTCGCTCATCCCCGCCACGGGAGGGACCCGATGAGAGCGGTCGTCATGTTCATCGTGATCGGGTTCGTCGCGCTCCTGCTGCGCACGACGCTGCTGGCCTCGCTGGCGGCGCGCGGCATCGTGCTCGACGTGCTCGTG
This sequence comes from Candidatus Eiseniibacteriota bacterium, assembly GCA_041184705.1. Lineage (GTDB taxonomy): Bacteria > Eisenbacteria > RBG-16-71-46 > RBG-16-71-46 > RBG-16-71-46 > JAIOPA01. The sequence continues at coordinate 10,134 of JBEGJG010000082.1, read as the reverse complement.
CTGGCCACCGTGGCGTGGTCGCTGCGGCGGGGCGATGCGTGGGGGGCCACGTTCGGGTTCGTACTGGGTCTCGCGGCCGACCTCGACACCGCACACTGGCTCGGTCGTCACGCTCTCGCGCTCACCCTGATCGGTTACGGCGTCGGGCGGCTCTCGAGCACGCTCGTGAAGGACAGCCCGCTCACGCAACTCGTCCTGTTCGCACTCGCCACCGCCTTGCACCAGTTGTGGGCCGCGGCCTTCGACGTGAACGGCAGCGCCGTGCACGTCGGCTGGCTGGTCGGTCGCGTCGTGCTGTCCACCGTCACCACCGCTCCCTTCGGCGTGCTGCTCCTGCTGCTGCCGATCTTCGTCGTCCCTCGTCGCAGGTTCGGGAATGCCTCAGGGTCCTCCACAGCGGGATAAGGACGCGCGCTTCGCGATCCTCGCCGGGCTCACCGCACTGGGCTTCGGCCTTCTGGTGCTGGGTGTGTTCCGGCTCCAGGTGCTCGGGCACGAGGAGTACGCGCGCATGGCCGAGGCGAACCGCGTCCGCCTCGACGTGATCCGTGCGCCGCGAGGGGTCATCCGCGACCGCTACGGTCGCATCCTGGCCGACAACCAGCCCAGCTTCGACATCGTGTTCCGTCCGGCGCCGATCGAGAGCACGCTGCGCGTGCGCGGGCCGGTCCCGACCGAGTGGCTGCTGCGCGTCGCCAGCGCCACCATGACCGACACCGTGGACGTGAAGCGCAAGGTGCGCGAGGCGAACCGCACCGGTCAGACCGCCATCCTGCGCCGCGCCGCGCCGTTCGCGGTGATGGTCGCGGTCGAGGAGTCGCGTTCCGAACTGCCGGGCCTCGACGTGCAGGTGTCGCCCATCCGTCGCTATCCCGAGGGTGTGATGGCCGCGCAGTTGCTCGGCTACGCCGGGCAGATCACCGACGTCGAACTCGCGAAGCGCACCGAGGAGGGTTACCGCATGGGTGACCTCATCGGGAAGTCCGGTGTCGAGCGCCAGTACGAGTCGTACCTGCGTGGCGAGGACGGGGCCGAGTTCGTGGTCGTGAACGCCATGGGGCGGCG
>JBEGJG010000082.1:0-9049 GCA_041184705.1 Candidatus Eiseniibacteriota bacterium | reverse complement strand
GCGCTCGAGGACGCCATGGTGAACATCAAGCGAGGGGCCGCGGTCGCCATGGACCCGCGCGACGGTTCGGTGCTCGCGATGGTCTCGAAGCCGCCCTTCGACCCCAACGAGTTCTCGCGCGGCCTGTCGTTCGCGCGCTGGTCGCAGCTCAACGCGGGGGGCGCGTACCCGCTCCTCAACCGGGCCATCCAGAGTGCTTACCCGCCCGCCTCGACGTTCAAGATCGTGACCATGCTGGCGGGGCTCGAGAACGGGCTCGCCCAGCCGTACTCGCACGAGGTGACCGGATGCTCGGGCGGGTACTTCTTCGGCGGACGGCGCTTCGGCTGCTGGAAGAAGGAGGGGCACGGCAACCTCGACATGACCGCCGCGCTCGAGCACTCCTGCGACGTGTTCTTCTACCAGCTCAGCCTGCGCATGGGCCTCGACCCGCTCCAGCACACCGCGCGCGCACTCGGGCTCGGCGAGCGCACCGGCATCGACCTGCCCAACGAGACACGCGGGCTCGTGCCCACCGATGCCTACTACGACAAGCGTTTCAACGTGGGGAAGTGGCCGCGCGGCGTGCTGCTCAACCTCGGCATCGGTCAGGGTGAGCTGCTCGTCTCGCCGGTCCAACTCGCCACCATGACCTCGGTGGTGGCCGGCCGGGGCAAGCCCGTCCGCCCGCACGTCGTGCGCGAGATCCCGGGGCGCCCCGATTTCAAGGTCGAGGCCCCGATCGAGGAGGGCGTCGCCACCGCGGACGCGAACTGGGACGCCGTTCACGAGGCCATGCGCCGGGTCGTCGCGAGCGGTACCGCGACCTCGGTGAAGGTTCCCGGCGTCGTGGTGGTGGGTAAGACCGGCACCGGGCAGAACCCGCACGGCGACGACCACGCCCTGTTCGTGGCGTTCGCCCCCCTCGAGCAGCCCACCATCGCGATCGCGGTGGTGGCCGAGAACGCTGGACACGGCGGGAGTGTGGCGGCTCCGGTCGCCTCGAAGCTGCTCCAGCGCAAGTTCGCGCCCGACAGCACCGCTCGCTCCGCCCCCGTCGAGCCCTCGGCCGCACCGCGCCTGCCCGCCACCCAGGCCCTGCCCGTCGCACCCGCCACGCGGGGGACGCGTCCCGCCGCCCCGGTTCGGACGCGGGACTGATCATGCGACTGCGCGTCCCGCCGCTCGACTGGCCGCTCGCCTTCGGCACGCTGGGGCTGGTCGCGATCGGGCTGCTCACCGTGTACAGCGCCACCTCCGTGCCCGGCGCGCACGAGGGCCTGTGGATCAAGCAGTTCCTGTGGTTCGGCGCGGCGCTCGTCGCGGCGTGGATCGTCGCGAGCATCCACTACCGGGTCTACGACTCGTTCTCATGGCCCATGTACATCGTGTCGCTCGTGCTGCTGGTGCTCGTGTTCCTCATCGGGGTCGAGCGACTGGGGGCGAAACGCTGGATCGCGATCGGGGGGTTCCAGTTCCAGCCCTCCGAGATCGCCAAGGTGGCGACGGCGTTCGTGCTCGCGCGCTACTTCGACAACCCGCGCCTCGACCTGTCGCGCATCCGTTGGTGGCTGCCGCCCATCCTCATCGCCATCGTGCCGTTCGTGCTCGTCGCCAAGGAGCCCGATCTGGGCACCGCGTCGAGCTTCCCGGCCATGCTCATCGCCATGTTCTTCTGGGCGGGGCTGCGGCTCAGCAGCCTGCTCGTCGGGCTGTCGCCCATCGTCGCCGTCGCGGCCTTCGTGCTCGCCCAGGTCGATGCGCGTCACGCCGCCCAGATCGCCACGATCGTGACCTTTATCTACTTCGCCATCGTCGTCTTCACCACACGGCCCAAGCTGCCGTTCGTCGTCATCATGCTCGTCCTGAACCTCGGGCTCATCGCCTTCCTGATGCCCAAGGTCTACGACAACATGCACGACTACCAGAAGAAGCGGGTCGAGACCTTCCTCAATCCCGAGGCCGACAAGAGTGGTTCGGGCTACCAGGTCTTCCAGTCGAAGATCGCCATCGGGTCGGGCGGACTGGTGGGGAAGGGATACCTGCAGGGGTCGCAGAAGGCGCTCTCGTTCCTGCCCATGCGGCACACCGACTTCATCTACTCGGTCGTCGGTGAGGAGTTCGGTCTGCTCGGGGCGTTGACCGTCATCCTGCTCTACGGCATCGTCATCCTGCGCGGCTACCGCTTGGCGGTGATCGCGCGTGACGGGTTCGCGGGCCTCATGGCGGTCGGCATCACGACCGCGTTGTTCTTCCACATCATGGTCAACATGCTCATGACCGTGGGGTGGGCCCCGGTGACCGGCGTGCCCCTGCCGTTCCTGTCCTACGGCGGCACCGCACTCATCGTGAACTGCGTCCAGATCGGCCTGTTGCAGAACGTGGCGCTGCGGCGCCGGGAGTACTGATGCACCCGGAGGTCCTGCAGTTCGGTCCGCTCCACCTGCGCGCGTACGGCCTCATGATGGCGATCGCGTTCGTGGTCGGCACGTTCCTCGCCCTGCGCGCCGCGCGCCGGGCGAGCCTCGACGAGGACAAGGTCGTCAACGTCATCCTCGTCACGCTGGTCGCCTCGATCCTCGGGGCCCGCATGCTGTACGTGCTCGAGCACCTCGGCGAGTTCCGTCGCGAGTGGACCAGCGTGCTCGCGCTCTGGCAGGGCGGACTCACGCTCTACGGTGGCCTGTTCGCCGGCACCTTCGCCGGGTTGGTCGCGGCGCGGCGCATGGGGCTGCCGGTGTGGGTGACGGCCGACGCCCTCACGCCCGCGCTCGCGCTCGGCACCATGTTCGGTCGCGTCGGCTGCTATCTCAACGGTTGCTGCTACGGTCAGCCCACGAACCTGCCCTGGGGCGTGGTGTTCCCGCCGGGCTCGTTCGCCGCGCTCGAGTTCGGTTCCAACCCGGTGCACCCGTCGCAGCTCTACAACGCGCTCGCGGGACTCGCGTTGTTCCTGCTGTTCACGGTCGCGCGGTCGCGCTTCCGAGTGCCCGGCGTGATGTTCTGGAGCTTCATCGTGGCGTTCGGTGCGTTGCGCATCCCGCTCGACCTCACGCGCGCCTACGAGGCCGACGCGGTGCTGCTGCGCATCGGGATCGCCGAGGTCACCGAGAGCCAGCTCATGAGCCTCGGCATGATGCTGTTCGGCACGCTCATGATCCTGCGCCTGCGCCGAGGCGCCCCCGCCGACCCGACCCCCGCGCACGGCACGTGAGCGGCCCGGTGCGGCTGGCGGTGCTGGGGGAACCGCTCCGCTACACGCGCTCGCCCGACCTGCACCGCGCCGGTGCCGCCGCCCTCGGGCTGGCGTGCGAGTCCGTCGCCCTGCGCACCCCGCCCGAATCGCTCGCGGGCACGCTCGCTCGGCTCGCTTCCGAGGGCTACCTCGGCTGCAACCTCACCATGCCGCTCAAGGAGCCGGCGGTCGCACTCGTGGCCGAGGCCACGCCCGCGGCCCGGCTCGCGCGGTCGGTCAACACGATCACGTTCCGTCCCGAGGGTCTGTTCGGGGACACCACCGACGGGGCCGGGTTCCTCGACCTGCTCGCCGAACTCGGGCACGACCCCGCGGGCACGCGCGTGACACTGCTCGGCGCGGGAGGTTCGGCGCGCAGTCTCGCGGCCGCGCTCGTGGGCGCCGGGGCGGGGATCACCGTCGTCTCTCGCCGTCGTCCCGACGCCGAGCCCGCGTGGAACTCGGCCGCCTGGTGCGAGTGGGGGAGTGCCGCGTCGCAGGAGGCGGTCTCGGGAGCCCGCGTGCTCGTCAACGCCACGCCGCTCGCGGGTGAGGACTCGCTGTTCGCCGTCCACACGATCGCGCGCGACGCGCTCGTGGTGGATCTCACCTACGGACCCGAGCCGACGTCGTGGGTTCTCGCCGCGCGTGCGCGCGGTCTCGCGGCCCACGACGGGCTGGGGCTGCTCGTGCATCAGGCGCGGCGCTCGTTGTCGTCGTGGTTCGGCCGCGAGGTGCCGCTCGCTCCCCTCGCCGCCGCGGTGGGCTGGCCGCGCTGAGGCGCACGGTCGCCCCCCACGCGCTCCCCGTCGGATCCGGTCCGTTCCCGTTCGCGCGTGCGCTCGCGCACGCGCGCGATGCGGTGGAACGCGTCCTCCTCCCGGTGCGCTGCCCCGGCTGCGGGCAGCCGAGCGAGGCGCACCTCGGGCTGTGCGACGTCTGCTGGCGTCGGGTCCCCGCCCTGCCGACGCCGGTCTGCGCACGCTGCCTGCTCGAGGGTGCGCCGCCCGACGGTTGTTCGCGACATCCGGGCGATCGCGTGCACGCGCCGTGGCTGTACGACGATCGGCTCGCGGCGGTGGTGCAGGCGTTCAAGTTCGAGGGACGCGTGCGACTGGCCGACGCGTTGGCGCCCGCGATGGCCGATGCGGTCGCCCGGGGCGGCTTCCGTCCGGATCTCGTGCTGGCGGTCCCGCTGCACGCGACCCGGCGTCGCGAACGCGGGCACGATCAGGCCGAGCGATTGGCCCTCGCCGTGGCGCGCGCGTTGGGGGTGCCGTACGTGCCCGGGGTGGTGGAGCGTGCCCGCGCGACGCGACCTCAGACCACGCTCGGGCCCGAGGCGCGTCGGCGCAACCTCGCGGGTGCGTTCCGCGTGCTCGAGCCCGCATGGGTGGAAGGACGTCGCACGCTGGTGGTGGACGACGTGCTCACCACGGGGGCGACGCTCGCCGAGGTGCTGGCGGCCCTGCGCGTGGTGGACGCACGCACGCGCGGCGCGGTCGCGGGCTGGGCCTCGTAGGCCGTCACGGGGCCCGGATGCCCATCGGGCCGGGCGCTGCTAGGCTATGCGTGTCCGATTCCCGAACCCACCACCCGCGAGTCCCCATGTCCCATCTCCACGTCCCCGACGGTGTTCTGCCGCCGATCGTCTGGATCCTCGGCCTCGTGCTGGCCGGACTGATGCTCGTCTGGAGCGCCTTCGCCTCGCGTCGCAGCGGCCCGCAGGTGGTGGCCTACCAGAGCGCGCTCGGCGGCATCATGCTGGCCGTCATGGCGCTGCCCATCCCGATCACCGCGTTCGACTACTGCATGACGCTCGCGGGCCCGGTCGGCGTGCTGCTCCCTCCTGCGGCCGCGTTCCAGGTGAGCTTCGTCGTCACGCTCATGCTGGCGCTGCTCGGACAGGGTGGGTTCACCGTGGTCGGGCTCAACGCGCTCGTGCTGGGGCTGTCGGCGGTGGCCGCCCGGCCGCTCTACCGGGCCACCGTGGCGCACTGGGGCCCGGCGCCGTCCATGGCGTTCGCCACCGCGGTCTCGCAGTTGGCCGCGAGCGCGCTGTGGGCGGTGTTCCTCGTGCTCTCGATCCGGCTCACGCCGGGGGTCGCGAGCGAGCACGAGGTGGAGCACACGCTGCTCATGGTGTGGCGCACGGCCGGCGTGGCCGTGGTGGTCCCCATGCTGCTGCTCGCGGTCGCGATCGAGGCCCTGCTCGGTTTCGGGCTCGCGCGCTTCCTCGCGCGCGTGCGCCCCGCGCTGCTGCCGTCGGTGGGTGACGGGGACAAGGCCGCGTGATCAACGCCTTCACGCAGATCGACCACCTCGCCAGCGCCGGCACCTCGCCGTGGCACCGGGCCAGTGCGATCGCCAAGCTCCTGCTCGTGCTGCTGCACCTCGTGCTCGCGCTCGTCGTGCCGTCGTGGGTCGCGCTCGCCGCGCTGTTCCTCACCGCGCTCGTGCTGTGCGTCACCGCGCGCGTGCCGCGCCGGCTCATGCTCGCGGCCGCGACCACGCCGTTGCTGTTCTCGATCATCTTCGTGGCCGCCCACTACCACGGGGACGTCGTGGAGGCGGCGCGGCTGCTGATGCGTCCCATGGTGGTGAGCCTGTCCGCGGTCTGGCTGGTGAGCACCACGCCGTACCCCGACCTGTTCGCGCCGCTCTCGCGCCTGCTGCCGCAGCGCGTCGGGGACAGCCTGTTCCTCACCTATCGCGCGGTTTTCGTGCTGCTCGAGCGCGTCGAGCGCTTGTGGAAGGCGCTGCGCCTGCGCGGGGCCATGGCGCGCCCGGTGCGCGAGCGCGTGGCCGTGGTCGGGGAGGCGCTGGGGACCGTCGTGATCTCGGGCTTCGACCGCAGCGTGCGTCTCTACCAGGTCATGCACCTGCGCGGGCACTCGGGTCGCATCTGCGGCTGCCGGCACTACCTCGACCTCACGCGGTCCGACCGCTGGGTGCTCGTGGCCGCCCTGTGGTCCACGGCGTTGTGCGCGGTGCTGTGGCGGGCGGGGGGCGCATGAGCGGTTCGCACCACGACCATCCGCACGCGAAGGGCGCGATCGTGCACGTCTCGTGCGTGCGCCACACCTACCCGGACCGCACGAGCGTGCACCTGTGCGGGCTCGACTTCGTGGTCCAGCCGCGCGAGCGCGTGGTCGTGCTGGGCCCGAACGGTTGCGGCAAGAGCACGCTGCTCTACCACATCCTCGGCCTGCTCGGTCCGCAGGAGGGGGAGGTCCGCGTGCTCGGCGTGGACCCGCTGCGCGAGTTCGACCGCATCCGCGAGCGCGTCGGCGTGCTGCTGCAGGACGCCGACGACCAGATCATCGCCCCGACCGTGTGGGACGACGTCTCGTTCAGCCTGCGCAACTACGGCCATCCCGAAGCCGAGGTCGAGCGCAAGGTCACGCAGGCCCTGCAGCGCATGGGCATCGAGCACCTCGCGCACAAGGTCTGCCACTACCTCTCGGGCGGCGAGAAGCGCAAGGTCGCGCTCGCCGGCGCGCTCGTGCTCGAGCCCGAGCTGCTCGTGCTCGACGAGCCGTTCGAGGGACTCGACCCCGTCTCGCGCAGCGAGATGGTGGAGCTGCTCAATGCGCTCAACCGCGACCACGGCGTGGCGCTGGTGATCGCCACGCACGACGTGCAGTTGGTCGCGCCGCTCGCCGATCGCGTCTACGTGCTCAAGTTCGGCGGCGAGATCGTGGCCTCGGGTTCGCCGGCCGAGGTGTTCCGCGACCTCGAGCTGCTGCGCGCCACCAACATCGAGCCCCCCGTGCTCGACGACCTGTTCCAGCGGCTCGAGTCGGCCGGCCATGCGCTCGGACGCCCCGCCTCGACCGAGGACGCGGTCGCGCGTCTGCTCGCCTGGCGTGCGGGCGCACCGCCCGCGAAGCCGTGACCGGCGACCTGTTCGGCGACCTGCCCGAGCCCGGCAGCGCTCCCGAGGACGCGGGGCCGAACGCCCCGCTCGCGGACCGCATGCGGCCGCGCAGCTTCGAGGAGTGGGTGGGGCAGGGGCATCTGCTCGAGGAGGGCAGCCCGCTGCTGCTCATGCGCGAGGGACGCCACCTCTCGAGCATCGTGCTGTGGGGCCCGCCGGGCACCGGCAAGACCACGCTCGCGCGCCTGGTCGCGCGCACCGCGCGCGTGCCGTTCGTGCAGCTCTCGGCCGTGCTGTCGGGCGTCAAGGAGGTGCGCGAGGTCCTCGAGCGCGCGGCGCAGTCGCGCCGTCGCACCGGGCAGCCCACCATCCTGTTCGTGGACGAGATCCATCGCTTCAACAAGGCGCAGCAGGACGCGTTCCTGGCGCACGTCGAGCGCGGCGACATCGTGTTCATCGGTGCGACCACCGAGAACCCCAGCTTCGAGGTCAACTCGGCCCTGCTGTCGCGAGCGCGCGTGCTCGTGCTGCGTCCGCTCGACCGCGACGCGGTGCGCGCACTGCTCGGGCGCGCACTCTCCGACGAGCGCGGGCTCGCGGGTCGCGTCGCGGCGAGCGAGGAGGCGCTCGACCTGCTCGCAGATGCGGCCGACGGCGACGCGCGTCGCGCGCTCACGACGCTCGAGATCGCCGCCGCCACCGCCGCCTCGCGCGGTCGTCCCATCGGCGTGGACGACGTGCGTGGCGCGCTCGCGCGCCGTCACCTGCGCTACGACCGCGCCGGGGACGAGCACTTCAATCTCATCTCGGCCCTGCACAAGAGCCTGCGCGACTCCGACCCCGACGCCTCTCTGTACTGGTTCGGGGGACGTGGGGGTGGCGGACCCGACCGCGTTGCCGATCGCGGTCGCGGCGTTCCAGGCCTATCACCAGTTGGGCTCGCCCGAGGGTGAGCTGGCGCTGGCCCAGGTCGTGGTGCACCTCGCGCTCGCTCCCAAGTCGAACGCCGTGTACCGCGCGTACAAGGACGTCATGGCCGAGATCGAGAAGAGCGGCTCGCTGCCGCCGCCCCCGGTGATCCTGAACGCGCCGACCGGGCTCATGCGCGACCTCGGGTACGGCAAGGGCTACGCGTACGCCCATGACGACCCCGAGGGGGCCAAGGCCCAGCAGCGGCTTCCCGACGACCTCGTCGGACGCAAGTGGTGGCGGCCCGAGGGTTCGGCGGGGAAGTGAGCGAAGCTTGGGTTTCTAGTGCCTGATATGCTCTATGTGTTTGGCGCACAGCGAGTTGCATTTCTCTCGCTGTTCTCCGCCGCGTATCCTCAAGAGTGACAACGATTTCTCGTTCGAAACCGATGAAATCATACTTGCGTACCCTCCTGCGAATCGCTAGATTACGCGCAAGTCGCAGGCCGTTCGCACTCCCATCCCTCAGCCGTCTCCAACTCGCGGGAGTCTCACACTCATGAAGCGCTCGATCACCTTCTCTCTGCTGGCGCTCGCCATCCTCACGGCGACCCCTGCGTCGGCTGCGCTCCGTTCGCCTCAGGTGCCCGTGCTCGGCGGCACCCTGCAGACGTACCTGAACTCGGTGGACGGTGGCATCCGTGCTCGGCGGCACCCTGCAGACGTACCTGAACTCGGTGGACGGTGGCATCAACGTCGCCACGGATCAGGACGCGTCGCAGCGTTGGGCGGTGACCGCTTCCACGAACGCGACCTTCACCGTCATGGTGGAGCTCTCGGGTGACGCGGGCAGCAATGCGCTCGGTCTGTACAACGCCGGCGGGCCCTCGCCCACGCTGTACCAGCTGTTCCCGGGTGCGGCTCAGGCGGGTTGGTTCGCGGTCGCGTCGTTCCGCAACACCCCTACGCGCGTCGTTGTGAACCTGTTCGACGACTCGGCGGTGCTGCAGGGCACGACCACCTACCTCGGCGCCGATCGCACGAAC
>JBEGJG010000081.1:0-8150 GCA_041184705.1 Candidatus Eiseniibacteriota bacterium | reverse complement strand
GTTGGACGGTGGCCACGAAGGACGGTCGTTACTCGGCCCACTTCGAGCACACCGTGGCCGTCGGACCGGATGGTCCCGAGATCCTCTCGGTGCTTCCGGACATGCAGTAGGGAAGGGGAAAGACGGTTTGGCGAAGGAAGAGGGCATCCAGGTCGAAGGCAAGGTCGTCGAGGCGCTCCCGAACGCGACGTTCCGCGTGGAGCTCGAGAACGGCCACCTTCTGCTCGCTCACATCTCGGGCAAGATGCGGATGCACTTCATCAAGATCCTGCCGGGTGACAAGGTCACGGTGGAGATGTCCCCGTACGACCTGTCCCGCGGCCGGATCACCTATCGGTACAAGTAGTCGCCGCGGCGAAGGGAGATGCGGTCATGAAGGTTCGCGCGTCCGTGAAGAAGATCTGCGAGCACTGCAAGGTGGTGCGTCGCAAGGGCGTCATTCGTGTGATCTGCAGCCGCAACCCGCGGCATAAGCAGCGTCAGGGCTGAGAGGAGACGAACGGTGGCACGCATCGCAGGCATCGACCTCCCGATGGAAAAGCGCATCGAGACGGCGCTCACGTACATCTATGGCATCGGCCCGACCACGGCGAAGGCCCTGCTCCAGAAGACGGGCGTCAATCCCGACACGCGCGTGAAGGCGCTCAGTGACGAGGACGCCGGCAAGCTCCGCACGCTCATCGAGCGCGAGTACAAGGTGGAAGGCGCGCTCCGCACGGAGCAGGCCATGAACATCAAGCGCCTCATGGATATCGGCGCTTATCGGGGGCTGCGCCACCGGCGCAACCTGCCGGTGCACGGACAGCGCACCAAGACGAACGCGCGTACCCGCAAGGGTCCGAAGAAGGCCGCTGTCAGCGGTCGCAAGAAGCCGACGAAGTAATCCAGGCTGAACGAGCGGGGTCCGGTACGGACCTTCCGCCAGGAGGTTTCGCGTGGCAGAAGCGAAGAAGGCCAAGAAGCGCGACCGCAAGGTGGGCACCAACGGTGTGGCCCACGTGCAGGCGAGCTTCAACAACACGATCATCACGATCACCGACACCGACGGCAACGTGATCAGCTGGGCGAGCGCCGGCAAGGCCGGGTTCAAGGGCTCGCGCAAGAGCACGCCGTTCGCGGCTCAGGTGGCTGCCGAAGCGACCGCTCGCGACGCCATCCACATGGGTCTCAAGCGCGTCGAGGTGTGGGTCAAGGGCCCCGGCGCTGGTCGCGAAGCCGCTGTCCGTTCCTTGCAGGTCGCGGGACTCGAGATCTCCGCCATCAAGGACGTCACGCCCATCCCGCACAATGGTTGCCGCCCCCCCAAGCGGCGCCGCGTCTAGGAGAATCCGAGCATGGCGGTTTATCACGATGCCCGATGCCGGCTCTGCCGGCGTGAGGGGATGAAGCTGTTCCTGAAGGGCGCTCGTTGCCTCACCGACAAGTGCGCCTTCGAGCGCCGTGGCTACGCCCCGGGCGAGCACGGCAAGAACCGTCGCGCCAAGGAGACCAACTACGGTCTCCAGCTGCGCGAGAAGCAGAAGGCCCGCCGCATCTACGGCCTGCTCGAGCGCCAGTTCCGCCACACGTTCGCGAAGGCGGCCGAGGCGAAGGGCGTCACGGGCGAGGTGCTGCTCCAGATGCTCGAGCGTCGTCTCGACAACGTCGTGTTCCGCCTCGGGCTCGCCCCGTCGCGCAGCGCGGCTCGTCAGCTCGTCCGTCACGGCCACTTCGCGGTCAACGGCCGCAACGTGGACATCCCGTCGTTCCAGGTCCGTCCGGGCGACGAGGTGCAGGTGCGCGAGCGCAGCCGTGAGTTGGTCGTCGTCAAGAACTCGCTCGAGTCCCGCAAGGGGCAGGGCGTGCCGGACTGGCTCGAACTGAACGGCGACAAGCTCGCCGGCAAGGTCCTGCACGTGCCTTCGCGCGCCTCCATCGGCGTGCCGATCAACGAACAGCTGATCGTCGAGCTCTACTCGAAGTGACGATCGCCTTTCCAATCCGGGAGGCTTGAAGATGAAGTGGAAGAATCTCCATATGCCGAAGGGTCTGCAGGCCGATCCGGCCAACACGGACGGCTACGGCAAGTTCACGCTCGAGCCGCTCGAGCGTGGCTTCGGCACCACGGTCGGCAACGCGCTGCGTCGTGTCCTGCTGTCGTCGCTGCAGGGCGCCGCGATCACCTCGGTCCGTATCGAAGGCGTCCTGCACGAGTTCTCGACGCTGCCGGGTGTGGTCGAGGACGTGGCCGATGTCGTCCTGAACCTGAAGAAGGTCCGCCTCAAGCTGCACGGCGACGGCCCCAAGAGCGGGCTGTTCGAGATGCGCGGCAAGGGTGAGGTGACCGCCGGTGACCTCAAGGTGGACGCGGACGTCGAGGTCCTGAACAAGGACCAGGTCATCGCGACGCTCAACCGCGACGGCGACCTCCGCATGGAGGTCACCATCGAGGGTGGCCGTGGTTACGTCTCGAACGACCAGCACTCCATGACGGATCGCCCCATCGGCGTGATCCCGGTGGACTCGCTGTTCTCGCCCGTGACCAAGGTCAACATCGAGGTCGAGCAGACCCGCATGGGTCACCGCATCGACTACGACAAGCTGACGATCCACGTCTGGACGGACGGCAGCATCAATCCGAACGACGCCGTCTCCATGTCGTCGAAGATCCTGCGTGACCACTTCCAGCTCCTCATCAGCTTCGAGCATGAGCCGGAGCAGGAGGACGAGAAGCCGGTCGACGAGGACATCGTCCGCAAGCGCAAGCTGTTCGAGAAGAGCGTCGAGGAGCTGGAGCTCTCCGTGCGCTCGAGCAACTGCCTGCGCGCGGCCGAGATCAAGACGCTGGGCGAGCTCGTGCAGAAGACCGAGTCGGAGATGCTCAAGTACCGCAACTTCGGCCGCAAGTCGCTGAAGGAGATCACGGACATCCTCCAGGATCTCAACCTGAGCTGGGGCATGGACGTGAGCAGCTTCTACGAGAAGGTCAGCCACTGAGCCGTGCGCGCGGGCCCGATGCCCGCGCGATCGGCGCATCACGTGCGACGAGAGGACGAGCAGACCGATGAGACACCGCAAAGACCACCGCCGACTGGGCCGCAAGCGTGAGCACCGTCATGCTCTGCTGCGCAACCTGGTGACGGCTCTCTTCCAGTACGAGCGCATCGAGACCACCGTGGCGAAGGCCAAGGAGGCTCGTCGCCTCGCGGAGCGCATGATCACGTTCGGCAAGCGTGGCGACCTCGCCGCCCGCCGTCACGTGGCTCGCTTCATCATGAAGCCGGAGATCGTGGAGAAGCTGTTCGCCACGATCGCCCCGTGGTACGCGGAGCGCAACGGCGGCTACACGCGCATCGTTCGCATCGGTCGCCGTTTGGGCGATGCCGGCGAGACGGGCTACCTCGAGCTCGTGAAGTCCGACGAGCAGAAGGAGCAGGACCGCGAGAAGCGTCAGGCGATCGCCGAGGCCAAGGCTCTGGCCCAGTCCGGCGAGAAGCCCGAGAAGAAGAAGAAGGCCGAGTCGAAGGCCGAGGTCGAGGAGACCGCGGCCGCCGACAAGCCGAAGCGCGGCAAGAAGAAGGAAGCCGCGGGAGCGGGAGCCGGTGGCGGTGGTGCGAAGCGCCGCGGCGGTCCGCGCAAGGTCGGCGGGGGTTGATGCCCCGGTTGGACCGGAATCGGCGGGAATCGGACGCGGGCGGAAGGAATCCCTTCCGCCCGCGTCGTTGCATGTGCGCGGGACTGCTGTCGCTCGTGCTGCTGTTCGCGGGGGCGATGCCGTCGCGTGCGGCGGGCGACTCCACGGTGGTCGGCGTGCCCGGTGTCACCGCCACCCCCGACGACGCCCCGGCGGTGGACTACCTGTGGGTGCTGCGCAACAGCCTCGTGGACGCCGACGACGTCCCTCGAGTGGTCGAGCGCGCCCGTCGCATGGGCGTGCGTGGGCTGCTCGTGCAGGTCGTGGGTCGCGGCGACGCCTGGTACCGCTCGGACCTGCTGCCCGCCCCTGAGCCCATGAACGGCCCGGGGCGCGATCCGCTCGGCGAGTTGCTGCCGCTCGCGCATGCGGCCGGGCTCGAGGTCCACGCGTGGGTGAACGTCTGCCTGGTGTGGTCCGGACCGCGTCCGCCGAGGTCGCCGCGTCACGTCCTCAACGCGAACCCCGAGTGGGTGGCTCGCACCGCCGACGGGCGCTCGATGTCGCGGCTCACGCCTCGTCAGTTGGCCCGTATGGGGGTCGAAGGGGTCTATCTCGCGCCCGGTCACCCCGGCGTGCAGCGCTGGACGGCCGAGATGGTGAAGGAACTCGTCGCTCGCTACCCGGTGGACGGGGTGCACCTCGACTACATCCGCCAGCCCAGCGTGCCGACCGGCTACGACCCCACCACCCGTGCGCGTTTCGCCCTCGTCCATCGCGTGGACCCGCTGCGTTTCGACCGCGAGCCCCCGGTGTGGCGCGCCCATCTCGACTCGCTCTGGGCGGACTTCAATCGCGAGCAGGTCACCACGGTCGTGCGCGGCATCCGCGACTCCGTGAACGCGGTGCGTCCGGGCCTGCCGATCAGCGCGGCCGTGTACCCGGACACCCTCGCCGCGCAGGCCGCGCGTGCGCAGGCGTGGGGGACCTGGCTGCGCACGGGTCTGCTCGACCGCGCGTTCCTCATGTGCTACTCACCTGCGGTCCCGACGGTGCTGGGGCAGTTGACCGCCGCGGCCGACGGGGTCGGGTCGACCCGCGTGGTGCCCGGCATCGCCGTCTACAACAGTCCGCTCACCTCCGCCGCCGCCAAGATCAAGGCCGCCCGGGCCATGGGATTCCCGGCGGTGGCGTTGTATTCCTACGATTCGCTCTACGAGCGCCCGGCCCTGTGGGACCGCCTCCGCGGACTCCTCGACGTGCGTGACCCCCTGGAGGACCGACCTTGAACCCCACGACCGGGAAGCCCCTGGCCGTCGTCGAGAACATGCGGAACATCGCCATCATCGCCCACGTCGACCACGGCAAGACCACGCTGGTCGATGCCATGCTGTGGCAGAGCGGCGTGTTCCGTGAGAACCAGGAGGTCGCCGAGCGCGTCATGGACTCGAACGACCTCGAGCGCGAGAAGGGCATCACCATCCTCGCCAAGAACACCGCGATCCGGTACGGCGACATGAAGATCAACGTCGTGGACACGCCGGGTCACGCCGACTTCGGTGGCGAGGTGGAGCGCACGCTCAAGATGGTGGACGGCGTGTTGCTGCTCGTGGACGCCAGCGAGGGCCCGCTGCCCCAGACGCGCTTCGTGCTGCGCAAGGCGCTCGAGCTCAACCTCAAGCCGATCGTGGTCATCAACAAGATCGACCGCAAGGATGCGCGCGCGCAGGAGGTCTTGAACGAGATCTACGACCTGTTCATCGACCTCGACGCGCACGAGGACCAGCTGGAGTTCCCGGTGCTCTACACCATCGCGCGCGAGGGCGTGTGCCGCCTCTCGCCCGACGGCGAGAACCACAAGCTCAAGCCGTTGTTCGACGCCATCGTGGAGACCATCCCGGCGCCGTCGCACGACCCCTCGATCCCGCTGCAGATGCTGGTCCTGAACCTCGACTACTCCGACTACGTCGGTCGCCTCGCGATCGGCCGCATCGTGAGCGGCTCGCTCCGCACCCGTCAGGACGTGGTGCTCGTGCGCCGCGACGGCACGCACGTGAAGTCGCGCGTCACGAACCTCTACGTGTACGAGGGGCTGGAGCGCGTCGAGGTGCAGGAGGCCGGTCCGGGCGAGATCGTGGCGCTGGCCGGGTTCGAGGAGGTGCACATCGGCGAGACCGTGACCGATCCCGAGGACCCGCGTCCGTTGCCGTCCGTGCAGGTGGACGAGCCCACGGTGAGCATGGTGTTCAGCGTGAACGCCTCGCCGTTCGCGGGCACCGAGGGCAAGTACGTGACCTCGCGCAACCTCAAGGACCGGTTCGACCGCGAGCTGCTCACCAACGTGAGCCTCAAGGTGGAGCAGGGCGAGACCCCCGACGCGTTCAAGGTCTCGGGGCGTGGTGAGCTGCAGATGGCCATCCTCATCGAGATGATGCGGCGTGAGGGGTTCGAGCTCGCCGTGGGCAAGCCCGAGGTCATCATCCGCACCGAGAACGGTCGGCGCATGGAGCCCATGGAGCGCCTCGTCATCGACTGTCCCGAGGAGTTCGTGGGCGTGGTGACGCAGAAGATCGGCACCCGTCGCGGCCGCATGACCAACATGGTGAACCACGGCACCGGCCGAGTGCGTCTGGAGTTCCGCATCCCGTCGCGCGGCCTGATCGGGTTCCGCAGCCAGTTCCTCACCGACACGCGCGGCACGGGTCTGCTCAACCACCTCTTCGATGGTTGGGCGGAGTGGCAGGGCGACATCCCGCACCGCACGACGGGTGCACTGGTCGCCGACCGCGCCGGCAAGGTGACGGCGTACGCCATCGCACACGTTCAGGACCGTGGCGAGATCTTCGTCGAGCCCAACGACCGGGTGTACGAGGGCATGATCGTGGGCGAGAACTCGCGCGAGCAGGACATGGACGTGAACATGGTGCGCGAGAAGAAGCTCACCAACATGCGTTCGCAGGGCGAGGACGGTCTGCAGCTGGTGCCCATCCACAAGATGTCGCTCGAGCAGGCGCTCGAGTGGATCCGGGACGACGAGCTGCTCGAGATCACCCCGACCTCGCTGCGGCTGCGCAAGCGTGTGCTGGCCGCCAACATGCGGCCGCGCTACTGGCAGAAGTCGGGCGACTGACCGTCCCTTCGAGGGCGGACCGGCCGGCCGTGGGGCGCAACCCCGCGGCCGGCTTCGTGTTCCGGGCTGCAGCGGGGTCCCCGGACGGCCGATAACGCGGGAGAGGGCGGGGGGATTCCCCCCCGCCTCGCACCCCCATGACTCCCGACCCCCGGCATACGGACGCGGCCTCCCGCGTCGAGACGGCTCGCGCTTCGTCGCCCCCGCGACGATCGCCGTCCTCGGCATGGCCCGAGCTGCGCTCGCGACTCCGCGCCGCGCTCTTCGGCCCCCTCGGGGGCGCCGCCCTGTTCCTCGTGGTGGGTGGACTCCTGAACGCGCTGATCTGGCATCACGGGAGTCGGCGCGTGGAGCAGGAGGCGTGGCAGCGATTCGGCGCCGCCGCCGACGAGCGACGCGCGGACCTCGACCAGGTGCTCGCGGTGCTGCGCCGCGAGGCGCGTAGCGTGGTGGCCGACCCGGACGTGCGGCGCGCGGTGCTCGCGGTGCGCGCGAGTGGCACCGAGGAGAGCCGACGTCGGCCTCTGCACGAGTTGTTCGATCGTGCGCAGGGCCTGGAGTTCCAGCACGTCGCCGTGCTCGGCGAGGACGGTCGGGTGATCGTGCTGCAGCAGGGCGCGGACGCCGCCACGGCCTCGCCGCATGCCGACGTGGCGCGCGAGGCGATGGCCGACGGGGGCTTGCGCTGGATCGTGCCGCACGAGGGCGAGATCGCGATCGTGATGCCGGTCGGTGACGAGATTCCGGCTCGTCGTGCGGTGCTGCTGCACACCGATGCGCGACGCATGATGGCGCCGCTGCGTCGCGAGTGGCCGGGCTTCGGCGCGGGCAGCGGGGCCTTCGTGTTCCGCGTGCACGGCGATCGGGTCGAGTTCCTGAGTGCCCCGGCGCTGGGCCGGCCGAACGGATTGCAGGAACGTCTCGTGCGTCGCGACGCCGAGGGGCGTGCGCGCAGGCCGGCGGCGGTCACGTTCGAGCACAAGGGCCCGGGGCCCGCGGTGTGGTACGCCGCCCGACCGCTCGAGGACATGGGGTGGGGGCTCGTGGCCGAGGCGGAGCGCCGCGAGATGCTCGCGGGCCTCGATCCCCTCGTACAGATGCTGTTCGCCTTCGACGTCCTGCTCGTCCTCGGCTTCCTCGGCGGACTGTCGTGGTGGCGTCGGTCGTACGCCGACGGACTCGCACAGCGCGAGGCCGAGGTCGTCGAGCGTCAGGCCCGGCGTGTGCAGGCGATCCTCGACAACGCCTTCGACGCGATCCTGACGTTCGACCCGGCCGCACGGTTCACCGAGAGCGCCCGTCCGTCCGGGTCGAACGGCAGGATCGCGGCGAAGGCGGGGTCGAGGCTCGCCGGCACTCGCCGGGCCGGACGCTCGCCCACCGCGGCCGCGCGCGGGGCGCGGCCTG
>JBEGJG010000080.1:0-8159 GCA_041184705.1 Candidatus Eiseniibacteriota bacterium | reverse complement strand
GCGGCCACCCCAACGCGAACAGCAGGCACGCGTCGCCGAACAGGAACCCGGTGACGCACCCGGTGTCCACGGGCACGCCCAGTTCGGGCACGGTCGCCCCTCTCAGCCGTTCCCCCCGGATCCGGGCCGCGATGCGCCAGCCGAGGTCCCATAGCCCCAACTGGAACGCCAGGCGGCTGTGGCGCCAGCGGTCACCCATGACCCGTGTGGTCGCCAGCCCGAAGGCTGAAGCCGCCATGCCGATGCCGTCCAGGATGGGGCCCGAGTCCACGTCCATGGCGCCGTCCTGGCCCGTCGGGTGCTCGCGGAAGCCGGCCAGCACGAGGCGTTCGCTCCAGTACGTGCGCACGTAGCGAGCGTACGACTCGCGCCCGAGGATCGGGTCGAGCGGTCCCAGCAGCGCGAGCCGCAGCGACAGGTCGCAGCCGCGCGGACCCGCCTTCACGGTCTTCCGGTCGGTCGCGAGCGCGCTCACCGGGAGTCCCGTCGCCGGGTCGCTGCCCGCACCGCGCAGCCACGCGAGGTGACGCGCGATCGTGGTCGCCGAGCGTGGCGTCGCGGTGAGGCGATCGTCGAGTTCCAGCGCGAGCACCGCGGGCAGCGTGTCGAACGGGTAGCACTGTCCCGGATACGAGAACAGCGCGCCGCCTTCCGGTGCCTCGTCGAGCTGCGTCCGCAGCACGTCGCACAGATGCCGCCGCTGGGCGTCGAACCGAGTGACGCCCGCGGTCTCACGCAGCGTGCCGAACGCGAGTGCGAGCCAGCCCATGTCCACCGCGAGTGCCGAGTCCCGGTTCAGGGCCATGAGTGAGCCCAGTCGAGCCTCGCCCCGGGTCCGCGCCAGACCCACCAGGGTGTCGGCCGCCGCGTGCGCGGCCGCACGCGGGACCTGCCGGTCCCCTGTCCACGCGCACAGGGCCAGCGCCGGGAGGACGAACGGGAACAGGTCGCCCTCGGGGAAGCGCTTGCAGTCCTTGCTCACGCGCGCGAGATAGGCCGCGGGATCGTCCGCGTGCCGGGTGAACGCACGCACGAGCCGCGCGTGCAGGCGCTTCATGCGGCGTGCGGCCTGGACGTGCGCACCGGACTCAGCCCGCGACCACCACGTTGAGCAGCTTGTCCTTCACGTGGATGACCTTCCGGATCGTGCCCGCCTCGAGGAACCGCTTCACGCGCTCGTCCGCGAACGCGGCCGTCTGCACGTCCTCCTGCGAGGCCCCGCGCGGCAATTCGAGCGTGGCGCGCAGCTTGCCGTTCACCTGGATGGCCATGGTCACGGTGTCCTCGACGAGCAGCGCCGTGTCGTGCTCGGGCCACGCCGCGTACGCGACCGTGCCCGTGTGCCCCAGCCGCTGCCAGAGCTCCTCGGCCAGATGCGGGCCGAACGGCGCGAGCAGCAGCACGAACGGTTCGAGCAGCGAGCGGTGACGCGAGGGCTGCTTCATGACCTCGTTCACGAACACCATCATCTGAGAGATGGCGGTGTTGAACTTGAGCGCCTCCACGTCCACGCCGACCTTGGCGATCGTCTGGTGCAGCAGGCGCTGCGTGGCCGTGTCGGGCGCGACGTCGTTGAGCGCGAGCGAACCGTCCTCGTTCACGAACAGTCGCCACACGCGGTCGAGGAAGCGCGAGATGCCCTCGACGCTCTTGGAGCTCCACGGCTTCATGGCCTCGAGCGGGCCCATGAACATCTCGTAGATGCGGGTGGCGTCGGCGCCGTACTGGTCGATCATGTCGTCGGGGCTCACGACGTTGCCCCACGACTTGCTCATCTTGCGGTTGTCCTCGCCCAGGATCATGCCCTGGTGCACGAGCTTCATGAACGGCTCGGGCGTGCTCACCACGCCGATGTCGTACAGCACCTTGTGCCAGAACCGTGCGTACAGCAGGTGGAGCACCGCGTGCTCGGCTCCGCCCACGTACAGGTCCACCGGCATCCAGTACCGCTCCTTCGCCGGGTCCACGAGGCGGTCGGGGTTCCCGGGGTCGAGGAAGCGCAGGTAGTACCAGCACGAGCCGGCCCACTGCGGCATGGTGTTCGTCTCGCGCCGCGCGGGCTTGCCCGTGGCGGGGTCGGTGGTCTCGACCCAGTCGGTGATGTTCGCGAGCGGGCTCTCCCCCGTACCCGAGGGCTTGAACTCCTTCGCCTCGGGCAGCAGCACGGGCAGCATCTGCTCGGGCAGCGCCTGCGGGGCGCCGTCCACCCACACGAGCGGGAACGGCTCGCCCCAGTAGCGCTGGCGCGAGAACAGCCAGTCGCGCAGCTTGTAGTTGACGGCCTTCTGGCCCGCCCCGCGCTCGGCGAGCCACGCGGTGATGCGCGGGATCGCGACCTCGGGCGTGAGCCCGTCCAGCGACACGCCGCCGTCGGCCGCGGCCGAGTTCACCAGCGTGCCCGTGGCGGTGTCGGTGTGCGCGGCCTGCTGCACGTCGCCGCCCGAGACGACCTCGCGGATGGGCAGGCCGAACGTGCGCGCGAACTCCCAGTCGCGTTCGTCGTGCCCGGGCACGGCCATGATCGCACCGGTGCCGTAGGTCATGAGCACGTAGTCCGCGATCCACACCGGCAGTCTCTCGCCGTTGACGGGATTGATCGCGTGACCGCCGGTGAACACACCGGTCTTCTGCTTGTCCTCCTGGCGCATGAGGTCGCTCTTGCGCGCGGTGGCCTCGCGATAGGCGCGCACGGCCTCGGCCTGCGACGGCGAGGTGAGCGCGTCCACGAGCGGATGCTCGGGCGCCAGCACCATGTAGGTGGCGCCGAACAGCGTGTCGGGGCGCGTGGTGAAGATGCGCAGCTTGCCGTTCACGCCGTCGAGCGCGAAGTCCACCTCGGCGCCGATCGAGCGCCCGATCCAGTTCTTCTGCATCTCGAGCGTGCTCGCCGGCCACTCGACGAGCGACAGATCCTCGAGCAGGCGCTCGGCGTACGCGGTGATGCGCAGCACCCACTGGCGCATGGGGCGGCGGATGACCTCGTAGCCGCCGACCTCGCTCTTCCCGTCCACGACCTCCTCGTTCGCGAGCACCGTGCCCAGCTCGGGGCACCAGTTGACCGGCACCTCGGCGACGTAGGCGAGCCCGCGCGCGTGGAGCTGCAGGAAGATCCACTGCGTCCACTTGTAGTAGGCCGGGTCGGTGGTGTCCACCTCGCGGTCCCAGTCGTACGACAGGCCCACGCGCCGCATCTGGCGGCGGAAGTTCGCGATGTTCTCGCGCGTCGTGATCGCCGGGTGGATGCCCGTCTTGACGGCGTACTGCTCCGCCGGGAGCCCGAACGCGTCCCAGCCCGTCACATGCAGCACGCTGAAGCCCTTCATGCGCTTGTAGCGGCTGATGATGTCGGTCGCGGTGTAGCCCTCGAGGTGCCCGACGTGCAGGCCCGCGCCCGACGGGTACGGGAACATGTCGAGGCAGTAGTACTTGGGCTTCGCCGGATCCTCCACGGCGCGGAACGTCTTGTGCTCGACCCAGTACTGCTGCCAGCGCGGTTCGACTTCGGCGAACGGGAAGTACTTGCTCATCGGGTCCCCGAGGGTGGAATGGACCCGCGAATATAGCGGCCCCCGCGCGCGGCGTCACCCCGCGGCGGATCGCGTGCTCAGCGCGCGGCCAGCTCCCGCGTGACCTGCTCGAGCGCGGTGCGGGCGTCGCACCGCCCACCCTTCCACGCGGCCTCGGCGCGGTACACCGCGTCGATGGCCCGGGCCAGCGACCTCGCGTCGCGACCGCGCACCATGGCGGCGGTCGCCTCCTTCCAGCGGCTCCACGCGAAGCGCTGCGAGGTCGAGGCGAGCGCCGAGGTGGCGAGGTGGCCGAGCGCCCACATGACCGAGCCCTCGCTCTCCCCTCCCACGAGCACGCGCTCGAGGCGCTGCGCGGCCCGTGCCGCGTCGCCCTGCGCGACCGCCATGAGGAAGGCGGGCAGCTCGGCGTCGAGCGTGGGCGAGGCCAGCGAGCGCACGTGCTCCTCGCTGGCGGTCCCCCCCTCGCCCGCCAGCACCGCGAGCTTCGAGGTCTCGTTGAGGAACGCGAGCGGGTCCTGCTCGCAGCGCTCCACGAGCGACTGCAGCACGCCCGCTTCGGCCTTCACGCCGTGCGCGGCGAGCCGGCGACGGCCCCACTCGATGAGCGTGCGCGGATCGGCGGGCCCCACCTCGACGCGCACCTCGACCGCGGCGCGCACCGCGTCGAGCATCTTGCGCGGCTTGTCCGACGGCGCGGACTCGACGAGCACGAGGCACGACTCGCCGCCCGGGCGTCCGAGTCCCTCGGCCAGCGCCTGCACGCGCTTCTCGCTGCGCACCAGCTCCTCGAGCCGGAACACGATCACGAGCTGGCGCGGGTCGAACATGGAGGTGTTCTGGTAGGCGGCCAGGATGGCGTCCACGCCGTCCTCGTCGCCCGGACGCATGATGCGCGCGGGGGGCGCCTCGGGCACCGCGCGCGCCCACGCGGCGCGCAGGTCGGCCAGGAACGCGGCCTTGATCGCCTCGTCGCTGCCCTCGAGGTGGATCGTGCCCGGGAAGTCGCCGCCCTCGAGGCGCTTCAGCAGCTCGAGCGCGGGGACCGGGGCCGGGATCGAATCGCCGCCGCGGCCGCCGCGAGCACTCGTCTTGCGGGTGGCCATGACGTCACCAGCCCTCGACGCTGCGGCTCAGGATCTCGTCGGCGAGCTTGGTGATGGCCTCCTTGCGGCCGTCGAGCTCGGTCTTGGCGGTCTGCCCGGGGACGTCCTGCACGTAGTAGATCGTGCTCTTCACGATCTCGTCGCTCCAGACCTCGCGGTTCTTCACGAGGTCCTTGAACGTCACCTGCACCCCGATCGTGACGCGGTAGGCGTTGGCCGAGGTGCTGCTGCCCGAGAAGCCGTAGACCGCGTTGCGGTACTGGGTCACTTTGCCGCGCAGGACGGAGTTCGCGCTGCGCTCGTCCACGATGCGCAGGTGGTTGTCGCGCACGAACCGCTGCACGACCTCGTCGGTGACCTGCTGCTCGAGCTGGGCCTCGGGCGTGCCGTTCTCGAACACCGGGATCGCCACGGTCTTGAGGTGCGGCGGCAGCAGCGCCGGGCTCGCGGTGTAACCGCAACCTCCGGCGAGCAACACCAGACCCGCGGCCGCACAGGCGGCCCGCAGGGCCGCGAGACGACCGCGGGTCCGGGAGTACGTGCTAGGCGTTGGGATGACTGGGAGTCCCCTGCCCCGAGGCGTGGAGGTCGTAGAGCTTCATGCGGTAGCGCAGCTTGTCGCGCTTGAGGTTGAGCATGTCCGCAGTCCGGCTCTGGTTCCACTTGGTAGCATACGAGGCACGCAGTATCAAGGCTCGCTCCAGCTCCTCGACGAGCGCCTCGAACGGGATCCCGGTGGGCGGGATGATGCCGGTGACGACCTCGTCCACGCGCTGGCCCAGGGTGGCCTCCTCGGGACCGCGTGCGCGGCCCGACAGCTTGAGGTGGCCGGCGTCCATGCGTTCGGCGTTCTCGAGCAGCACCGTGCGCTCCATGAGGTTCTTGAGCTCGCGGATGTTGCCCGGCCACGCGTAGTCCGTGAGCACGCGCTCGGCGGCCTCGGTGAAGCCGCGGAACGGCTTCTTGAACTGCTTCGCGTAGCGCTCCATGAACAGGCGCGCCAGCGGCAGCACGTCCTCGCGACGCTCGCGCAGCGGCGGCACGTGGAGCGGCACGACCTTGAGGCGGTAGTACAGATCCTCGCGGAACGTGCCCTCGCTCACCATGCGCTCGAGGTCCTGGTTGGTGGCCGAGATGATGCGCAGGTTCACGGCGATGTCCTTGGTGCCGCCGACCCGACGGAACGTGCGGCGCTCGAGCACCCGCAGCAGCTTGACCTGCAGCATGGGCGCCATCTCACCGATCTCGTCCAGGAACAGCGTGCCGCCGTTGGCCATCTCCATGAGGCCCAGCTTCTGCGCGCGCGCGTCGGTGAACGCGCCCTTCTCGTGTCCGAACAGCTCGGACTCGAGCAGTTCGGCCGGGATGGCGGCGCAGTTGATCTCGACGAACGGCTGGGCGTGCCGCGCGCTCATGCGGTGGATGAGGTTGGCGAAGTACTCCTTGCCGGTACCGCTCTCGCCTTCGATCAGCACGCTGGTGGTCTCGCCGCGCGCGACCTGCTCGGCGATGGCGTAGGCCTCCTGCATGACCGGGGCCGACGAGTGCAGGAACTCGTCGTCGCTGAACGCCTGATGGCGCAGGCGGCGCAGCTCGAGCACCATCTTCTGGGACTCGAGCGCACGCGTGGCGAGCGCGAGCAGCTCCTCGGTCTCGAACGGCTTCTTCATGAACCAGTACGCGCCGGCGCTCATCGCCTCGACGGCCGTCTCCAGCTCCCCGAAGGCGGTCATGAGCACGACCGCGGTCTCGGGCTGCAGACGCTTGATCTCGCGCAGCAGGTCGAGCCCGCTGCCGTCGGGCAGCTTGAGGTCGAGGAAGGCCAGGTCGGGCATCTCCCGCTCCAGGGCCGCCCGCGCCTCGCGGATGGAGTCCACGCCGCGGACGACGTGCCCGTCGTCCTCGAGCGCGCGGACGACGAAGTGGCGGATGGAGTCCTGATCCTCCAGCACCAGGATGTTGGCCTTGCTCATCGCGTACCTCCCGTGTGGTCCAACGGCAACTCCACGGCGAACGTGGCACCGGAACCGGCTGTGCTCCGGACCGTGAGGCTGCCGCCGTGACTCTTGACGATCTCGTGGCTGACGTAGAGGCCGAGCCCGGTACCCTTGGGCTTGGTCGTGGAGAACGGTTCGAACAGCGTGCGCTGCGCCTCGGCGTCGAGCCCGGGGCCCTCGTCGGCCACGGTGACGACCACCGTGCCGCCGGGCACCGCAGGCACCGTGGCGCGCACCGTCACGCGCGCGCCGGCCGGTGAGGCCTCGGCGGCGTTCTTGAGCAGGTTGATGAGCACCTGCTGCAGACGGTCGGCGTCGTGCGGCACGAGCGGCAGCGTCGCGGGTTCCATCGTGAGCGTGACGTGGCGCTCGTCGTACACGCCCGCGACCGAGCGCGCGGCCGCGGCGATCGTGTCGCCGAGGGGCCGCGGCGTGAGGTCGAGTTTGCGCGGGTGCGTGACGTCGAACAGCTCCTGCACGATGCCGTCGAGACGACGGATCTCGCGCAGGATGAACTCGACGTGCTCCTCCTCGCCCGGACGGTCGCGAAGCGCGCGCGCGAGGTGACGCACGCCCATGCCGATCCCGGTGAGCGGGTTGCGGATCTCGTGCGCGACCATCGAGGTGAAACGTCCCAGCGCCGCGAGCCGGTCGAGCTGGCGCGCGCGCTCCTCGGCCGCGCGCAGCGGCGTGAGGTCGAGGAACGTGGCGAGCACGCCGTACGAACGCCCGTCGGCGTCGCGCAGGCGGGACGTGGTGAGCTGGACCGGGAGCGACAGCCCCGCGAGCGAGCGCAGCGTGAGTTCGCGGCGCACGACCGGCAGCCCGGTGTCGAGCGTGCCGCGCACCGCCGCTCCCCCCTCCTCACCCAGCAGCGCGTCGGTGCGGGTGCCCACGGCGCCGTCGTCGGTGCCGAGCAGGTCGTGGGCCACCGCGTTGAGCGTGAGCGCGCGTCCCAGATCGTCGAACGCCACGAGGGCGCTCGGCATGGAGTCGAGCACGTCGCCCAGGAACCGCTCGCTGCGCGCGAGGTCGTGGACCAGGTGCATGTTCTCCACCAGCGGCGCGAGCGTGGCGGCGACCGCCTCGAGGCGGGCGCGCTCGCCGGTCGGCGGCGGCGTGGAGTCGGCCCCGCGCGCGGCGACCAGCACGCCGAGCAGCGGCAGGCGCGGGCAACGCGCGCAACGGCGCTGTCCCGCTTCGACCTCGCCGCGCCAGACCGCGGTGTCGGTCCCCGGCGGCGGCACGGGCGCGGTGCGTCCGAGCGCACAGCCGGCGCAGTCCTCGTGCGTCGCCGCGCCGACGGGACCCGAGGCGGGTTCGAGCGGGACGCAGGCGTACCACGAATGGGTCGCGATCACGCGCGCGAGCGGGTGGCCCTCGGGCAGCACCAACACGGGATGACGCAGCGGGTCGTGGTGCTGCACGGTGCGCCCGTGCCAGAGCGCGCGCGGCAGGGCACCGCCCGCACCGACGAGCGGCACCTCGACGGGCGTCAGCGCGGCGCCGGCCGCCCACGTGCCCGTGAG